>NZUB01000047.1 GCA_002696965.1 Flavobacteriales bacterium
TTAATGCAGATTATGTAACAGCATATATTCATCCTGGAAATAAATTAGCTTCCTTAGTTGGATTTAATCTATCCTCTGTAGATAATATAGAAGATATTGGAAAGAATATTGCTATGCAAATAGCAGCTATGAATCCATTGGGTCTAAATGAAGCAGATATTACACAAGATATAATTGATAAAGAAGTTGAAATAGGAAAAGATTTAGCTCGGCAAGAGGGAAAGCCTGAAGAAATGTTAGAAAAAATTGCAATGGGAAGGTTAAAAAAGTTTTTTAAAGAAAATACTTTAATTAATCAAACCTATATAAAAGACTCGAAAAAAACAGTGATGCAATATTTAAAAGATGCAAACACAGACTTAAGAATTGGTAGTTTTAAAAGAGTTAGTTTAGGATAATGAAAAAAAGAAGAAGCAATTCTTCTTTTTTTTTGTCAAAATTTAAAAAAATGTATCAAAGAATTTTATTAAAACTTAGCGGAGAATCTCTAGCTGGAAAAGATCGTTTTGGTATTTCTAGTGAGAAGTTAATTGAATATGCTACCGAAATAGAATCTGTGGTAAAAAATGGTGTAGAGGTAGCTGTCGTTGTGGGTGGAGGAAATATTTTTCGAGGAGCAGATGGCATGGCAATTGACAGGGTTCAGGGAGATCATATGGGAATGTTATCTACTGTAATTAATGGTTTAGCATTACAGTCAGCTTTAGAGAATAATAGTATTCAAACAAGATTAATGTCAGCTGTTAAAATTGATGAAATAGCAGAGCCATTTATTAGGCGTAGAGCTATTCGACATTTAGAAAAAGGCAGAGTTGTAATTTTTGGGGCAGGGACCGGTAATCCATATTTTACTACTGATACAGCTGCTGTTTTACGTGCAATTGAAATTAAAGCTAATGTTATTATAAAAGGGACTAGAGTAGATGGGGTTTATTCCTCTGATCCAGAACAGGATAAAAGTGCTAAAAAGTTTAATAATATATCTTTTGATGAAGTCTATAGTAAAAATCTGTCTATCATGGATATGACTGCGTTTACATTATGTAAAGAAAATAATTTACCTATTGATGTTTTTAATATAAATAAAAAAGGAAATTTACTTAAATTAGTGAAAGGAGAAAATATTGGTACACGAGTACACTTTTAAATATAATATATTATGGAAGAAAACATCAATTTAATTGTTGAGATGGCAACTGAAAACATGAATGAGTCAATTAATCATTTACAGACAGAGTTGTCAAAAATTAGAGCTGGAAGAGCAAATGCATCTGTTTTAGATGGTATTTTAATAGACTATTATGGCACTCCTACAGCCATTCATAATATGGCTAGTTTAAGTACTCCCGATGCCAGAACTATTGTAATTCAGCCTTGGGAGAAACAACTAGTTAGTGAAATTGTTAATGGAATTAACTCTTCAAATTTAGGCTTTTTGGCTCAGGATACAGGTGAGAAAATTATTATCAATATACCGGTTTTAACTGAAGAAAGGCGAAAAGAATTAGTTAAACAAGTAAAATCAGAAACAGAAAATTGTAAAATCAGTATTCGCAATACAAGAAGAGATGCAAATGATGAATTAAAAAAATTAAATAAAGAAGGTCTTTCGGATGATCAATTACGTTTAGGGGAAGAAAAAATCCAAACATTAACAAATAGTTATGTGAGCAAAATAGATGCTATCTTTGAAACAAAAGAAAAAGATATTTTAACAGTTTGATAATATGAAAGGTATTCTTTTAGCAGGTGGTGCAGGAACACGTTTATATCCAATAACAATTCCAATTAGTAAACAAATTATTCCGGTTTATGATAAGCCAATGATTTATTACCCATTATCTACTTTAATTGCTTCAGGTATAAACGATATTTTAGTTATTACAACTAAAAAGGATATAGATTTATTTAAGACATTATTACAAGATGGTTCACAATGGGGGTGTACTATTTCATATGCTGTTCAAAATATGCCTAATGGTATTGCGGAATCATTTATTATTGCTGAAGAATTTATAGGTTCAGATAATGTAGCTTTAATTTTAGGAGATAATATTTTTTATTTTCCATCTTTAAAAAATATAATTGCCAACTCCATTAATATTCAAGGTGCGACGATATTTGCATACCATGTGTCAGACCCATCTAGATACGGAGTTGTCGAGTTTACACCAGAAAACAAAATCGTTTCTATAGAAGAAAAACCTAAATATCCAAAGTCAAACTATGCAATTCCAGGCTTTTATTTTTTTGACAACCATGTGATTGAGTATGCTAAAAATATTAAGCCAAGTGATAGAGGAGAATTAGAGATTACAGATGTTATTAAGCAATATTATCAAGATAAACTATTAAATGTTATCAAAATGGATAAAGGCACAGCTTGGCTTGATACAGGAACAGTTGGTTCATTAATGGAGGCTAGTCAGTTTGTACATGTTTTAGAGAACAGGCAAGGTTTAAAGGTGGGTTGTGTGGAGGAGCAGGCATATTTGATGAATTACATTAATGATAATCAATTAAAAAAACTATCCACTCACTTTAATAATGAATATGGTGAATACCTTAAGACTTTATTAAATGCATAATCACTCACATTCTTTTAAAAAAATAATGTCTGTTTTGACAGCCATTTTAAATGATATATTAATTCAAAAAGAACCTACTAGTTTATATGATCCAGTTAATTATTTATTAAAAAAAAAAGGTAAAAATACAAGAGCACTGTTAGCATTAATTGCATCTAATTTTTGGAGCGTAGATGTTAATCAAATAAGAAATCTCATACTAGCAATAGAATCTTTGCATAATTTTTCCTTGATTCATGACGATGTTATGGATAATGCTTTGATTAGAAGAGGAGCGCCAACTATCAATTCCAAATGGTCAAATAATCAAGCCATATTGTCCGGAGACGTACTGCTTATACATGCATATAGACATTTATTGAAATCAAATTTTAGTCAAGAAATTCTCAATTATTTTACTCAAACTGCAATAGAAATTTGTGAAGGTCAGCAGTTAGATCTGGATTTGCAAAAAACAAAAATTATAAGTTTAGATCAGTATTATAAAATGATTTATTTAAAAACAGGTGTTTTAATTAGATTTGCATTAACAGCTCCTTGTTTTTTATCAAAAAAAGGGAGTCAATATTTAGATGAAATGAATAAGTTGGGCGATTCTTTAGGTATCTTGTTTCAGATTCAAGATGATTATTTAGATTTATATGGTCAAGAATCAAAAACGGGAAAATTATTAGGTGGAGATGTTTTTGAAAATAAAAAAACTTTTCTATATGCAATAGCTTTAGATTTATCTACTAAAACTCAACAACAGGATTTAATAAAATCTTATCATTCTCAGGGTAAAAATAAATTAGAAGAAGTGTATTCTGTTTTTAACGTTTTAGGTGTAAAGCGTGCTGCCGAGTTAAAGATAGAAGAATTAAGTTCAATCATTTTGGAAACAATAAAAAAACTAGACATTCATATTGATAAAAAGAATATTTTTTTAGAATTTATAAGTACTATTTTGAATAGAAAAAAATAGTTTATAACATTAAATATTGTCTATAAAATTGTTCAAATTCTTGTTTCATTTCAATAGCGTCAGGGTGGTTGTTTTCTACAGCTATTTCAATTAATTCATTATAAAATTGTAGATTTCTTAATATCTCTATAGATACTCCTATTATTTTCCTTTCTGGAAAAGTAAAATAGTATGTGAGCTCAGATGTATATATTTGATATAGTGATTCAACAAGTTGATTAGCGCTTGTTACATCTTGAATATTGTAATAACTTTGTACTATAGGGTGGACGAAATAATTTAAGGCTACTTTCTCGCCTGGCATAATTTTCATACAATAATCTAAAACCTTTTTGGCCTTTTCATATTCATTGTCTTGGATTAATTTTTCTACTAAACGGCTAAAATTATTTCGAAAATTCATTGTCATTCGAATATTAGTTTCATCTAAATAAATATCACCATCTAAATTACCCCATTCATAATCTTCCATAAGAGTGGGATATAATATTTTTGGATCAACACCCCCAATCTCTTTAGATTGGTTTGTATAGTTGATGGGCATTAATTTATAAACCATTCCATCTAATCTGAAAAAATCATTTAAATATAAAAATGACCTTCCAGAGCTGCCTATTGTAATTGCAAAATATATAGGTCTTTCCCAGTCATTTTGTTCTATCAAATCAAGAATCATGATATCTTTCTTTTCTAATTGATTAGTTTTTAGTTCGATATCTATATAATCCAAAGCAGATTCAGGGGCCACATCTTTTATATTGTTTTTATTCACGGGAATCCGAATTTTTTTGGTGTAAAAAAAGTCATAGTCTTTACCAATATTGATTTTGGTTTCTTGTCGATCACTTTTAATCCACTTATTAAAATCTTTTAGCTCTAGTCGTCTATCACTAGCTCCTTTGTCAATAAATATAGCTACATCTCTTGTTCCTTGTTTATATTGGTGACGTTGTAAACTAAATGGGACAGATTTTCCATTATATGCATCACGCTTCATTTGGTCAATATACCAATCAGTGTTTAAAAGACTTAGGTTAACAATTCGCACGTCTGTTCTATAGCCTTCAACTTCTTGAATATACCACAATGGGAAAGTGTCATTGTCACCCATTGTGAATAATATAGCATTTGGTTCGCAAGATTTGAGGTAGTTTTTAGCAAATTCTCTAGCTGTATATCTGTTAGATCTATCGTGATCATCCCAGCCTTCTGAGGCCATTAACGCTGGAATAAATATTAATGATCCAGCTAAAACCAAACTCAACATCTTGTTAGAAGTCTGGTTTTTTATTAAATTATATATTGGGATTAAGCCGAGTCCAATCCAAATAGCGAAAGCATAGAATGAACCTACATATGCATAATCTCTTTCTCGTGGTTGAAAGGGGGTTTGATTTAGTTCAATAACAATTGCTAATCCTGTAAAAAAGAATAATAAAAGTACTGCCCAGGTGTCTTTCGGGCTTTTTTGATAATGAAAGAATAAGCCAATTAAACCTAATATTAGTGGGAGAAAATAAAATTTATTTTTTCCAGAATTCTTTTTTAAGTGTTCAGGTAATAATTTTTGCGGCCCAAGCCGTGCATCATCAATAAAATTAATTCCACTAATCCAATTTCCATTATTTAATTCTCCATGTCCTTGACGGTCATTTTGTTTTCCGGCAAAATTCCACATGAAATATCGAAAATACATGTGATTTACTTGATATAAAAAGAAAAATTTTAAATTTTCTACAAATGTTGGTTTTCGATTTAATCTATTTAATCCTACCCATTCTTGATAAGCTGAAATATGTCTTTCATCTCTACTCCACATTCTTGGAAAGAAGCCACTTGTTTCCTTATCATATAATGGGACCGATTGCTTACGGTCATCAGATACGACGTACTTGCCTTTTTCTTTATTCTTAACATATACAGGAGTCCCGTCCTTATAGTTTGTTATTTCAGTATTGAAATACTGTCCATATACTAATGGAGAAGATCCATACTGTTCTCTATTTAGATATGATAAAAGACTTACTGCATCTTCAGGACTGTTTTCGTCAATTGGCGTATTAGCATTTGATCGAATCACTAATGTAAAAAAGGACATATATCCAATTAATAAAAATGTAAAGGCTAGAATAGAGGTGTTTATAGTATAATAATGGTATTTTTTAGACATTATCAAGCCATATATTATAATTCCAATAGTAAGAATAAAAAAGAAGATAGTTCCCGAGTTAAAGGGCAGCGATAAATCGTTGATAAAAAATATTTCAAATTTACCAGCAAGATTGACAAATTGTGGAATAATTAAGTTGTAAATCATACCTAATAATAAAATTGCACAAATATTTGCCAAAATAAAGCCCTTAAAACTAATGCGGAATTTTTTAAAATAATAAATTAGAACAATTGCTGGAATAACTAGTAAGCTAAGCATATGCACCCCAATAGATAATCCAATTAAGTAGGCAATAAATACCAGCCACTTATTTGCTTTTGGATTTTTGTCGACTTCACTTTCCCATCGGATGATAGCCCAAAAAACTATAGCAGTAAATAATGATGACATGGCGTACACTTCTCCTTCTACAGCAGAAAACCAAAAAGAATCAGAGAATGTATATGCTAAACTTCCAATAGTAGCGCTTAAAGTAGCTACTAAATTATTAGATTGGGTGACAATTTTTTTTGCAATTCTTTGGATTGTCCAAAACAAAAAAATAATAGTTGCTGCACTGCATAAAGCAGACATAAAATTTATCATTAATGCAACTTTTGTGACATCTCCAAGGGCGAGATGTGAAAATAAATTAGCAATTAATAAAAATAATGGAGCCCCTGGTGGATGACCGACTTGTAATTTATATGCTGTAGCAATATATTCTCCACAATCCCACCAACTATTTGTAGGCTCCATTGTCAAAGAATAAGTGGTTAATGCGATTATAAAGACTAACCAAGCAGATGTTTTTTCTATAAGATTAGTTTTCATTGGGGAAAATATATTTTTAATATGTTGCTAAAATACATATTAAAATTATTAAATATTGAATATTGTATACACATTATATGCATACATTTTTTGCATGTTAAGCTGGAATATTTAATTTTGCCCTTTTGTCCGATGGTGTAACTGGCAACACGTCTGGTTTTGGTCCAGAAGAGTCTAGGTTCGAGCCCTAGTCGGACAACAGAGAAATTTAATTGATTTAATATAGGGTAAATCCAATTATTTTATTTAATTTTGCCCTACTTTAACGTATTGGTAATATTCTTTAAAGGGCTTAGGCCCTTTATTTTTTATAAAAAATTTATAATTATGGATACATCAGCAATAATAGAATCTTTTATTGAATTTAAAGATGATAAAAATATTGATAGAATTACCCTGATGGGGCTTTTGGAACAAGCATTTCGAGCTTTATTAATTAAGCAATATGGATCAGATGAAAATTTTGATATTGTAGTAAATGCAAATAAAGGTGATTTACAAATCTTTCACAATAAAATGGTGGTAGAGGATGAAAGGATAGAGGATGAGCATAGTGAAATAGCATTGTCGGAGGCATTGAAAATAGAAGATGATTTTGAAATTGGGGATGAGGTAGCTATTGAAAAAAAAATAGAAGATTTTGGACGTCGAGCAATCCAAACATTAAAACAAAACCTTATTTCACAAGTTTTAGCTCATGACTATGAAATTATAAATCAATCATATAAGGATCGTTTAAATGAGATTATATCGGGAGATGTTCATCATATTAGACATAGAGAGATTATCTTAATGGATGAAAGTGATAACGAGTTAATTTTACCTAGAGATGAACAGGTGCCTTCAGATTTTTTCAGAAAGGGAGATACTGTGAGGGGCGTTATTAAAGATGTACAGTTTAGTAAAGGTAAGCCACGAATCATTATCTCTAGAACTGCCCCCGCTTTTTTAGAAAGGTTATTTGAATTAGAAATCCCTGAAATTGCTGATGGTTTAATTGTAATCAAAAATGTTAAACGAATTCCTGGAGAAAAAGCAAAGGTTTCTGTCGAGTCTTATGATGAAAGGATTGATCCAGTTGGGGCATGTGTTGGCATGAAGGGGTCTCGAATTCATAGTATAGTTAGGGAACTAGGTAATGAAAATATAGATGTTATTAATTATACAGATAATTTAAAATTATTTATATCTCGTTCATTGAGTCCAGCGAAAATTACATCAATACAGATAGATGATGAGAATAAAAAAGCGGATGTTTATTTAAAGCCTGATCAAGTTTCGTTAGCCATTGGTAAGGGGGGGTATAATATAAGATTAGCGGGACAATTAACAGGTTATGAAATAGATGTTTATCGCGATATAGATGAAGATGAAGATGTTGCTTTAACAGAGTTTGTAGATGAAATTGATGAATGGATTATTGATGTTTTTAAATCTATTGGGTGTGATACGGCTAAATCGGTGCTAGAGTTAGGGGTAGAAGAATTAAGTCGAAGAACAGATTTAGAGGAAGAAACAATTACAGAGGTGCAAAATATTTTAAGATCAGAATTTGAAGATTAATTTTAATGAGATTAAGTAAGGCAGCAAAAGGCTTAAATATAACTATACAGAGAATAGGTGAATTCCTTGCTTCTCATGGACATGAGATTCAGGTTTCTCCTAATACCAAGCTTCCAGATGATTTATATGACTTATTATTACAAGAATTCTCATCTGATCTGAGTCAGAAACAAAAGGCAGATGCTGTCTCAGAGGAGAATAGGCTAAAAGTAGAAAAAAGATTAAAGAAAAAAGAAGAGTTAGTAGATATTAAAAATGATAACGAGATAAAATTAGAAACACCAGATTTGGAAGTAGCGTTAGATGAAGAGGTTGCAGATGAAGATGTTGAGTCTAAAGAATCTACAATTGAAGATGTTGAGTCTAAAGAATCTACAATTGAAGATTTGGTGATCAAAGAAAATGAAAAAGAGGAAGTCAATAAACAAGATGTTGCTGAAAATCAAGATAACTTAGATGTTCCTACTAATGATGGCCAAAAAATTACCAAAGATAATAAGACTGAACTATCCAAAGTTAAAAAAGAGTCGAAAATCAAATTAACAAAGCTAGGTACAATTCAATTACCTGAAACAAAATCAAAAAAACGTGTTGCCTCATCCTCTAATTTAGACACTAAGAAGAAAAAGCGTAGGAGAATTATTGGAGACATGCAAAAGACTAACAAAATTAAAAAAACTCTTCCGGATGATAAAGAGGTTAAAGATAAAATTGCAGAGACATTAGAAAAATTAACTTCCAAGAGTAAATCAAAAAGTGCAAAAATAAGAAGAGAGAAAAGACAGGAAAGAAAAGAAAAGGCACTGGAAGACCAAATGAAGCAGGCAGAACAGTCTTCGAAAATTCAAGTTACAGAGTTTGTTACTGTTAGTGAGTTCGCAAACATGATGAATGTTAGTGTAAACGATATTATATCCAGTTGTATGCAGCTAGGTATTATGGTTACTATGAATCAAAGGTTAGATGCAGAGACATTAACTATTGTTGCAGAAGAGTTTAATCACACTGTAGATTTTGTGAGTGCAGAATTAGAAGAGTTTATAGATGAAGAAGAAGAAAAAGAAGAAGCGAAACAACCTAGATCGCCAATTGTTACCGTGATGGGGCATGTAGATCATGGAAAAACATCTTTGTTGGATTATATTCGAAAAGCTAATGTCATTGCAGGAGAAGCTGGAGGTATTACTCAGCATATTGCTGCTTATGAAGTTACAGTTAGTGGTGAAAATGATAGAAAAATCACTTTTATCGACACTCCTGGTCATGAGGCTTTCACTGCTATGCGAGCTAGAGGTGCACAAGTTACAGATGTGGTAATTATTGTAATAGCATGTGATGATGCTGTTATGCCGCAAACAAAAGAGGCCATCGCACACGCACAGGCAGCAAATGTTCCTATGATATTTGCTTTTAATAAAGTAGATAAGGATGGTGCCAATCCAGACAAGATTAAAGAACAATTATCAGCAATGAATTTATTAGTTGAAGAATGGGGGGGTAAGTATCAAAGTCAAGATGTGTCTGCGAAAACAGGAAAAGGTATAGATGAATTACTTGAAAAGATTTTGTTAGAATCGGATATGTTAAACTTACAAGCCAACCCTGATAAGTTAGCCAAAGGAACAGTTTTAGAAGCATCATTGGATAAAGGAAAGGGCTATGTAACTACTGTATTAGTTCAAGAAGGTTCTTTGAGTATTGGAGATTTTATGTTAGCAGGGAGATTTACGGGAAAAGTAAAAGCACTCTTTAATGAGAGAGGTCAAAAGGTTAATAAAATTCCCCCTTCGGCCCCAGTTACCTTGTTAGGTTTAAATGGTGCTCCTCAAGCAGGCGATGTTTTTTATGTTAGAAAAGATGAAAAAGAAGCTAAAAGTATTGCAGCTAAAAGAGATCAACTACAGAGAGAGCAAAGTGTAAGAACGCACAAACATATTACACTTGATGAAATTGGTCGAAGATTAGCAATTGGAGATTTTAAAGAACTTAATATTATTTTAAAAGGAGACGTAGATGGATCAATAGAAGCATTGTCGGACTCATTATTAAAATTATCAACAGAAAAAATCCAGATTAATGTTATACATAAGGCTGTTGGACAGATAACAGAATCGGATGTTTTACTTGCATCAGCTTCTAATGCTATAATTATAGGTTTCCAGGTTCGTCCATCAATTTCTGCAAGAAAATTAGCTGAAAAGGAGAAGATTGATATTAGGTTGTATTCTATTATTTATGATACGATTAATTCCATCAAGGATGCAATAGAGGGCATGCATGAGCCGGAAATGATAGAACAAATCTTAGGCAATGTGGAGATAAGAAATGTTTTTAAGTTAACAAAGGCAGGTGTTGTTGCTGGTTGTTATGTGCTAGATGGAACAGTAATTAGAAACTCAAATATTCGACTAATAAGAGATGGTATAGTAGTATATACGGGCTTATTAGATTCTCTTAAGAGGTTTAAAGAAGATGTGAAGGAAGTTCAAAAGGGTTATGAATGTGGATTAACCATTAAAAACTTTAATGATATTAAGGTTGGAGATATTGTGGAGGTTTTTCAAGAGACGGCTAGTGATTAGTCGTGGTGCTGTTTAAATGTTTCAATGGAGATATCTTCTTGAAAAACAAAACAAGATTTAAATTTTTTTTTAATTTCTTCTTTTTTTTTATCGGCGTTTTTTTTGTCTAAATATGCTCCTGTAACTGCTTTGAAATATGGTGGTTCAAAAATTTCTTCAACAATTTCTAGGGGGTAATAATTCAAATAGTTCTTTTTTATTTTTTGAATTTTTTCGGGTGATTCATTAGAACTTAAAAGAATACGAAAAACAGATATTTTTTCATTTTTTCTTAATACTTGATATTGTGATATTAGTGTATCTATTCGTTGATTATGATAATATACATATGTGTGATTTTCTTGTGATATTGCCAAGAAGTTGAATAGTAGAACAGAAGATATTATAATTAATCTCATAACATTAAAAAAATAAATTTATAAATTATTTACAACAAATCCTGTAAAATACATATAACTTTCTGATTATCAAATAGTGAAGTTGTTGCATTGATTATTAGCCTATTTGGAAACATTCTAAATTAGGTTTTGGGGTTAAAATATTTCATTTAAATATGATATAGATTTCAAATAAATTATATCTTTGATTCATCAAAAAAACAATAATTTTAATTGCAATAAAATGATAGCTTTTCCGATGTCAATTCTCTCCAGATGTTATCTATCAGCTTTTGTGATTTTTTTAACTCTATTTTTCTCCGTTCAGCCTTGCATATCTCAAGATTCGGAAGCAGGTGCTAACTTATTTAAAACTAATTGTGCTTCATGTCATTATTTAGGCCCAGAAGAAAAAAAACTTATTGGTCCAGGTTTGAGTGATGAGATATTTGAAGAATACACTCAAGAATGGCTTTACTCTTGGATAAGAAATTCTTCTGAAATGATTGAGAGTGGTGATAAACAGGCAATTGCCATTTATGAGGAATATAATAAAGCTGTAATGACAGCGTTCCCGTATTTTTCAGATTCAGATATTGATAATATATTGGCTTATATTAAAGAGGGACCTGTTGAAGAAGTAATTACAGCAGTTGAATCAGCTGAATCAATTGACGGCTCAGGTCAAAATGAAAATTTACTATATATAGTATTAGCTCTGGTTCTTTTCAATACAGTCTTGTTGATTTATGTTAAGAATATTTTAAAGGATGCGGCCGGAATTGAGCGAATAGGATTTATTGGTAGTGCTTTGTCATGGCTTAAATTAAACCCATCATTTATAATTTTCTTTTCAGTTTTGGTTGTTTTTAGTGGGATGAAGGGTTGTTGGAATTCTATTTCTAAGATAGGTGTTGCTCAACATTACCAACCTGAACAACCAATTGCTTTTTCTCACCAACTTCATGCAGGGGAACAAGGAATAGATTGTAATTATTGTCATCACTCTGCTAGAGAGAGCAAGCATTCAGGTATTCCGTCGGCTAATGTATGTATGAACTGTCATACTTATATTAATGAAGGCCGAAGTGAAGAAGGAACTAAAGAAATAAATAAAATTTATGCCGCTCTTGGTTTTGATCCCAATTCGAAAACATATATTCCGGGCTATGAGCAAAAACCAATAGAATGGGTACGAATTCACAACTTGCCAGATTTAGCATATTTTAATCATTCACAACATGTAAATGTTGCAGGACTTGATTGTCAAACATGTCATGGCCCAGTAGAAGAAATGGATGTAGCTTATCAGTATTCAAAATTAACAATGGGGTGGTGTATTAATTGTCATAGGGAAACAGAATTAGACACAGACAATCCGTATTATCATGATTTACATGATAAGTGGATTGACAAATATCATGGTGAAGAAATAACGGTTGATATGATTGGAGGAAGAGAGTGTGCAAAATGTCATTATTAAAAGATTTATGAAAGAAGAAAAAAAATATTTTAATAGTTTAAATCATTCTACTGAGAATGTTTCAGGCCACAATGAGTTTGATGAAAAATTACCACTTGAAGCTATGTGGGAAAACGCAGATACTTTATCTGCATCTTCAACAAGTAGAAGAGATTTTTTAAAATTTCTTGGATTTGGTACTGTGGCGGCAACACTTGCTTCATGCGAAGCACCAGTTGTTAAATCAATTCCTTATTTAAATAAACCAGAAGAGATTGTTCCTGGGAACCCTTTATATTATGCAAGTTCTTATTTTGCTGAAAATACATTTGCTAGCTTGTTAGTTAAGACAAGAGAAGGCCGACCTATTCTATTGAGTTCTAATAATAACCCGTCTTTTGGTGGAGGAATAAATGCAAGATGTCAAGCTTCCGTTTTATCACTATATGATTCCAATAGGCTTAAAGGACCATTAAAAGCGAACAAAGATATATCATGGTCCTCTTTAGATCAAGAAATAATTCAAAAGCTTAATGGTGCAAAAAAGAAAATAGTAATTGTTACTTCAACAATAATTAGCCCTTCGACCAAAGCATTATTAAAAGAATTTAAAGCTTATTTTAATAATGTTAGTGTTGTTACATATGATGCTGTTTCAAAAGATGCAATTTTATCTGCAAATGATGAAACTTTTGGAAAACGATTTATTCCAACATATCATTTTGATCAAGCAGAATGTATCGTTTCTTTTGGTGCAGATTTTTTATCTGAATGGTTAGATCCGGCTCACGCTAGACAATATACACAAAATAGAAAGCCTGAAAACGGAAAAATGTCTAGACATTATCAATTTGAAAGTCTACTCTCAGTGACAGGTGCTAATGCGGATAAGAGAGTTCCGATTAAAAGCAGTAGTCAAGGCGTATATGTTTTAAGATTATATGATGCATTGCTGAAATTGATGAATCAATCAAGTATTGAATCAACAAAAACCGATCATGATTTATTAATTAATACAATAGCTAAAGAATTATTAGTTAATAAGGGTAAATCCTTGGTTGTTTCAGCTAGTGATGATGCAGATATTCAAATAACTATTAATCATATTAATCTATTATTAGAGAATTATGGTAAAACAATTTTTACTAGTCGTACATCATCATTGTTTTCCTCTAAAAATTCTGATATTACAAATTTAGTAGATGATATGCATAATAAACAAGTTGATGTTGTAATGTTTTTGGACACAAACCCAATGTATACTTTTCCTAATAAAGAGAAATTTTTGTCTTCTTTAAAAAGTGTTCCTACTAAAGTTTCTTTTTCAGAGTCTATGGATGAGACAGCTATTGAATGTGATTATGTATGTCCAACTACAAATTATTTAGAAAGCTGGTTAGATATGCATCCGTATACAGGTTTTTATTCTTTGCAACAGCCTACAATTTCACCTTTATTTAATTCTAGACAGGCACAACATAGTTTATTAGTTTGGATGGATAAATCAGAATCATATCTAGACTATTTAAAATCATTTGTAACAAGTAATATTTATAATAATTGGAATAAAATACTACANGATGGNTATATTGATAAGGGCAGTAANCAGANGGAATTAAGTGCTANTTCTTTTGANATTAGTATTGCTAAGAAAATNAAGAAGCCTTCAAAAAAANTGGAATTAGAATTATATGTTAANGGNTCNTTAGGNTATGGNNTTTATTCAANTAANCCATGGTTACAGGAACTTCCTGANGTAATTTCTAAAGTAACNTGGGATAATTATTTAACAATNTCNCCGTCACATGCAAAAGANCTTAATATTAAAAANTGGCATGTNTCTAATGGTGCNNTAGATGGTAANATNGTAAATNTGACNGTTAATGATGTAACATTAAAATGTCCNGTATATATTCAGCCNGGTCAAGCTCATGGNACNTTAGGTTTNGCATTTGGATATGGTCGTACTGAAACNGGTAAGGCAGGNAAAAATATTGGAATNAATGCTTTTAATGTNTACAATGATTTTAATAAAATAAGTTCNAATAAGATTAGTATTGAAATGATTGATGAGACTCATGAGTTTGCATGTACACAAAATAGTCATACAATGATGGGGAGAAGTATTGTAAAAGAAACAAATTTACCAGATTACCTTAAGGACAAGACTGCGGGAAATAAGCAGTTTTTACTTCACTCACACAAGGGCCATGTGAAGCCTTCAGATTTAACATTATGGAAAGAACATGAAAGAGATGTCCATTTTTGGAATATGTCAATTGATTTAAACTCATGTACTGGTTGTGGTGCTTGTGTCATTGCTTGNCATGCAGAAAANAATGTNCCNGTAGTAGGTAAGGANGAAGTNCGTAAAAATCGNGATATGCATTGGCTTAGAATNGANAGATATTACTCTAGTGACATGACAAAACAAAAAGCTAAGGAAGAGGGTATTGGTGCAATTGAGATGTATAAGAAGATGGAAGAGCCATCATCTGCTGAGAGTTTAGAAGTAGTATTTCAGCCAGTAATGTGTCAACATTGTAATCACGCCCCTTGTGAAACAGTATGTCCAGTTGCAGCAACAACACATTCTAGGGAAGGGTTGAACCATATGACTTATAACAGGTGTATTGGTACAAGATACTGTATGAATAATTGTCCATATAAGGTAAGAAGATTTAATTGGTTTAATTATGCAAATAATGATCAGTTTGATTTTAATATGAATGATGATTTAGGAAAAATGGTATTGAATCCTGATGTAACAGTTAGGTCNAGAGGTGTGATGGAAAAATGTACAATGTGTATACAAAATATTCAAAAATCTAAATTAGATGCNAAAAAGGAAAGAAGAAAAATAAAAGANGGAGAGATAAAGTGTGCGTGNGAGAAAGCATGTGACACTGGNGCNATTGTATTTGGNGACGCAATGGATGAAAATAGTAGGGTAAGTAAAGAAAAAAAGAACGAAAGATCGTACTATTTACTTGAAGAAATCAATACGCAACCNTCAGTATTTTATAAAACTAAAGTAAGAAATAAAAAAGTTTAAATTAATGAAGCACGAAGCAGNAATTAGGGAACCTTTGATTNTTGGGAATAAATCCCTTCATGATATAAGTGAAGATATTGCAAGACCAATAGAAACTAGTGCTAATAAGTGGTGGTGGTCTTTATTTATTGTTTCACTGATTGCAATGCTGTGGGGTTTTGGTTGTATTTTTTATACTATTGGNACAGGTATAGGAGTTTGGGGTCTAAATAATACTGTTGGTTGGGCTTGGGATATTACAAACTTTGTCTGGTGGGTTGGTATAGGACATGCAGGAACACTTATTTCAGCGGTTTTATTATTATTTAGGCAAAAATGGAGATTGTCTATTAATAGATCTTCTGAAGCAATGACAATTTTTGCTGTTATTCAGGCAGCAATTTTTCCAGGNATTCATATGGGTAGAATATGGATGGCTTATTTTGTATTACCTCTTCCTAATCAATTTGGTTCTTTATGGGTGAATTTNAATTCACCATTATTGTGGGATGTTTTTGCCATATCAACGTATTTTACAGTTTCACTTGTATTTTGGTACATGGGATTAATACCTGACTTTGCATTAATTAGAGATAGAGCTGTTAAGCCAATTATGAAAAAAGTATACACAGTTTTATCTTTTGGGTGGTCTGGAAGAGCTAAGCATTGGCAAAGACATGAAGTTATGTCATTAGTGCTGGCTGGTTTGGCCACGCCGTTAGTTTTNTCAGTACATTCAATTGTTAGTATGGATTTTGCTACCTCTGTGATACCTGGTTGGCATACAACTATTTTTCCNCCTTATTTTGTTGCGGGTGCCATTTTCTCAGGATTTGCTATGGTTCAAACTTTATTACTTGTTATGCGAAAAGTTGTAAATATGGAATCTTATATAACTATACAGCATATTGAAATGATGAATATTATCATTATGGTTACGGGATCAATTGTTGGTATTGCATATATAACAGAACTTTTTATTGCTTGGTATTCAGGTGTTGAGTATGAGCAATATGCATTTTTAAATAGAGCTACGGGGCCGTATTGGTGGGCATATTGGGCCATGATGACATGTAATGTTATTTCGCCACAGNTAATGTGGTTCAAAAAATTAAGAAGAAGTATTGTATTTACATTTATCTTATCAATTTTTGTAAATATTGGTATGTGGTTTGAACGTTTTGTTATTATTGTAACATCTCTACATAGAGATTTTTTACCATCAAGTTGGTCGATGTTCTCACCAACTTTTGTTGACATAGGTATATATATTGGAACAATGGGCTTTTTCATGGTTTTATTTTTAGTGTATTCTAGAACTTTTCCTGTTATCGCGCAGGCAGAATTAAAAACCATATTAAAATCATCAGGAGATAATTATAAAAAAAAATAAATGAGTAAAGAAAAAATTATTTATGGTATATATGATGATGATGATGTAATTTTGGATGCAGTTAAAAGTATTCGAGAAAAAGGATACGATATTAATGAAGTATATACTCCATTCCCTATTCATGGATTAGATACTGCAATGGGACTTAAACATTCTCGGATAGCGATTACTTCATTTATTTATGGGTGTATTGGAGCTTCTTGTGCTCTTTTAATGTTTTGGTATATGATGATACATGATTGGCCAATGAATATAGGTGGAAAACCAAACTTTACCTTAAATGAAAATTTGCCTGCGTTTATTCCTATTACTTTTGAAATGACAGTTTTTTTTGCATCCCATTTAATGGTAATCACATTTTTGATAAGATGTGGACTATACCCAGGTTCATCATCCAAGAGTCCCGATCCTAGAACTACAGATGACAAATTTTTAATGGAAATACACACTGAAAATGATGCAAATAAAATTAAAAAAATAAAAGATTTAATGAAGAAAACAGGTGCACAAGAAATTAAAGAAAAAGAATAATTTTATGTTAAAGATTTTTAAATACATATATGTTTTTTTATTCATCCTAATTTTAGGTTGTGGTGATTCTTCTTCAGATGGAAGACCATTTACTACTCATCCGGGTTATGAATATATGCCAGATATGTACAGATCTCCCTCATATGAAACTTATTCAGAAAATTCACTATTTAAAAATAATTCTACTGCTAGAAAACCGGTTGTAGGAACAGTTGCGAGAGGTCACATGCCTTTTGAGTATGAGAATACCTTAGATGATTATATTAGAGCTGGAGAAATGTTAAAAAATCCTTTGCTTAAAACAGAAAAAAATATTGAAGAAGGGGAGGCCTTATATGGTATGTTCTGTGCGCATTGTCATGGTAAAAATGGTGATGGGAAAGGCTCTGTATCTCATCCGGTATATGGTGCTATTCCTGCTTATAATGATAAAGTACAAATTAGGAGAACGGGGTCAACAATGAGTGAGTTAAACGACGGAAACATATACCACGCTATAACTTATGGACTAAATGCTATGGGCCCTCATGCCTCTCAAATTTCTCCTGAAGAACGCTGGAAGATTATAATGTTTGTTAATAATTTACAAAAAGAAGATAAATAGATGTATACATTCGAAAGAAATACAAAAGTCCTTTGCATAGTGTTAATGCTTATTGGTGTAATAGCCTTGTTATATGGTTTTATCTCAGCAGATAAGAATACTTATTCAGATAAAGACATTAAAAAAATAGTTAAGGAATTATATAAGCAAAATAGCAGTGAACAAGGAGGGGAGGGAAAATACAAGCATAAAGAAATGCATCATGTCAATGATAAGAAACACAACAAAGAAGATTCATCGGACTATCATTATGCATCTCTTTTCCAAAAAATTGAAAAAAGATTTAATTGTCATCTAGATTACGACCAAAAGAAAAACGCTCACAGTTTAGATGATGTTATATATGTAACCAAACATTATTTTCATACTATTAAACAAAGGCCTTGGTCTAGTTTATTTGTTAGTAATTTATTTTTCTTAATGATATCCTTAGCAGGACTTGTATGGTTAGCTGTTCAATATATTTCACAATCTGGTTGGTCAGCTTCACTACTTAGAATTCCTCAAGCAGTAAGCTCATTTTTACCTTATGGTGGAGTAATTATGATATTTATTATAATAACAGGAGCATTACATTGGCACCACACTTATCATTGGATGGATGAAGCTTTAACATCAGAATATGTATTTCAAGACACAGTTGAAACAGATCACCCTAAATACACAAATGATAAATCGGATGATGTGGTTTTAAATAAAAAGTTTGATAGTATTATTGCGGGAAAAACAGCATATCTAAATATTCCATTTTTTATTATTAGATCCATAATTTATGTGCTTGGTTGGTGTTTTATAGCGTTTTTACTTAAAAAGTATTCCATTAATGAAGATTTAGAGGGGGGATTAAAGTGGCATAATAAAATGTTTACTCTGTCGGCGATATTTATTGTATTTGCTGCTATTACAACTTCTACTGGAGCATGGGACTGGATTATGTCAATCGACACTCATTGGTTTAGTACATTATTTGGATGGTATAGCTTTGCATCATTTTTTGTTGCTGCGTGTGCTGTTATAGCAATTATCACAATACACTTAAAGTATAAAGGATACTTAAATAACATAAATGAAAATCATATGCATGATTTTGGAAGATACTTATTAGCATTTAGTATTTTTTGGACTTATTTATGGTTTGCTCAATATATGTTAATATGGTATTCTAATATTCCGGAGGAAGTCACATATTATGTAATAAGGTTTGATCATTATCAGATATTGATAATAATTGCTCTTATTTTAAATTTTGTAAATCCGATGTTATTAATTCAAGATAGAGATGCTAAAAGATTAAAAGGACAAGTACTTTTTGTTGCAATTTTAATTTTCATAGGTCACTATATTGATGTATTTGTCATGATAATGCCAGGAACTGTTGGTACTCATTGGCACATGGGTTTTGTTGAAATAGGAGTGTTTTTAGGTTATATAGGGTTTTTTACTTATGTGGTACTATCAAACTTAAGTAAGATTTCTTTACAACCAAAGAATCATCCGATGTTAATAGAAAGTAAACATCATCATATTTAATGAATTAGAAAAATGATAAAATTATTAATTGTTTTCTTTGCCACTGTTTTTATTGCTCAAGTAGTTCGAATATTTGAGATTGGCAATATAGTATCAAAAACAAAAAATGAGGTTTCTGATAGATCAAATAATATTAATGGAATTCTTTTATTGATAGCTGGAATTGGTTTAGTTATTTTCTTTTTTTGGCAAAGAGCTGAATGGATGGATCAAACACTGCCTATTGCCGCTTCTGAACATGGTCCAGTCATTGATCAACTTTGGGATGTGACAATGGGGTTAATCATTTTCGTGTTTTTACTATTAACGCCCATTTTATTTGGGGTTGCTTATTATTTTAGAGGAAGAGATGACAGACAAGCAAGTTATATCACTCATAATAATAAATTAGAATTTTTTTGGACAGCTATTCCTGCAGTTATATTGATGGTTCTTATAAGTTATGGTTTAAATGTGTGGGGTAAAATAGTTAATCAAGATATTGAAGATGCAATTGTGATTGAAATATATGCCAAGCAATTTGGCTGGTCTGCTAGGTATGCTGGTGAAGACAACAAGCTTGGTAATGCAAATGTTAGATTTGTTGGTGGAAAAAATGAATTAGGTGTTATATCTGAATCAACTAAAAATACGCAAATATCATCATTAGATGAAAAGATTAGCAAACTAGAAAATGAAATAATTAATAGTGAAAACCCTGCTGATAAAAAATTAAAATCTCAAAGAATCGAGAAATTAATAAAAAAGAAAAAAACATTAATGACATATTTTATTACAACACCTGAAGAACAATTACTTGCTGCTGCTGATGATATTATTACAAAAGAGCTTCATTTACCAGTTGGTAAAAAGGTGCTTTTTAAATTTAGATCTCAAGATGTTATTCACTCTGCATATTTGCCGCATTTTAGAGTGCAAATGAATTGTGTCCCAGGCACAACAACACAATTTGCATTTACTCCCACCATAACTACTAAAGCTATGAGAAAGGAAGTAGGAAATGATCTATTTGAATATGTACTTTTGTGTAATAAAATATGTGGGAATGCGCATTATAATATGCAAATGAAAGTAATTGTTGAAACGGAAGAAGAGTACAATGCATGGATCAAAGAACAAAGTGTAAATAAAATTGCTAACCTATAAATAATTATTACTATGAGTGAACACGGACATCACAAAGAGAATTTTTTTTCTAAATATGTTTTTAGTTTGGATCATAAAATGATATCCAAGCAGTTTTTGATAACAGGTATGATTATGGGGGTTGTTGCAATGGTTATGTCTGCGTTATTCCGTATTCAACTTGCTAATCCAGGTGAGTCTAGTTCAATTTTATCTACTTTTTTAGGAAGATGGGCAGAAGGGGGAGTCATGAGCCCAGATATTTATTTGTCATTAGTTACCATACACGGGACTATTATGGTATTTTTTGTTTTAACAGGAGGTTTAAGCGGAACTTTTGCCAACTTGTTGCTTCCTTTTCAGGTTGGAGCAAGGGATATGGCTTCAGGGTTTATTAATATGTTATCATATTGGTTCTTTTTTGCGTCATGTGTTATCATGATTATTTCTTTATTTGTTCAGTCTGGCCCAGCATCAGCAGGATGGACAATATATCCACCATTAAGTGCAGTTCCAGAGGCTATTTCTGGATCAGGACTAGGTATGACATTGTGGTTAGTAAGTATGACTTTATTTATTGTATCTTCATTGCTTGGTGGGCTAAATTATATTGTTACTGTTTTAAACTTAAGAGCAGAAGGGCTTACGATGACACGTTTACCATTAACGGTTTGGGCATTATTTATAACAGCTATATTAGGAGTTTTATCTTTTCCAGTTTTATTGTCAGCTGCACTTTTATTAGTTTTTGACAGAAGTTTTGGAACTAGTTTCTTTTTATCAGATATTTTAGTACAAGGCGAAGTTTTGTCACATGCAGGAGGTAACCCAATATTATTTCAACATTTATTTTGGTTTTTAGGACATCCAGAAGTTTATATTGTATTACTACCAGCACTTGGCTTAACTTCTGAGATTATTGCAACTAATTCTAGAAAACCAATTTTTGGATACAGAGCTATGATTGGATCAATATTGGCAATAGCATTTTTGTCATTTATTGTTTGGGGACATCATATGTTTATTACCGGAATGAATCCATTTTTAGGCTCAGTGTTTGTTTTTACAACTTTACTTATAGCGATTCCATCAGCAATTAAGGTATTTAATTATATAGCTACTTTATGGAGAGGTAATCTTCAACTTACTCCTGCAATGTTATTCTCAATAGGTCTTGTCTCAACTTTTATTACAGGTGGTTTAACAGGATTAATATTAGGAGATAGTGCACTTGACATTAATGTACATGATACTTATTTTGTGGTTGCGCATTTTCATATTGTGATGGGGCTTTCGGCTATATTTGGAATGTTAGCAGGTGTGTATCATTGGTTCCCTAGGATGTATGGTCGGTTGATGAATTTAAGGCTAGGATATATTCATTTTTGGGGAACATTTATTTGTGCTTATGGTACTTTTTTTCCTATGCATTTTTTAGGAATGGCAGGTCTTCCCAGAAGATATTATTCTAATACAGCTTTTCCTATGTTTGATAATTTATTAGATATAAATGAAGTGGTTAGTTTTTTTGCAATTGTCGGTGCTTTAATACAAGTTGTTTTCTTTTTTAATTTTTTCTACAGTATTTTTAGGGGGCCTAAATCTCCTCAAAACCCTTGGAAATCTAACACTTTAGAATGGACAGCTCCTGTTGAAAGAATTCATGGTAATTGGCCTGGCGAATTGCCGACAGTTCACAGATGGGCTTATGACTATTCTAAGCCTGGTATGGATGATGATTTTGTTCCACAAACAGTCCCATTAAAAACGGGAGAAGAAGAGGCACATTAATTTTTTAGTTTTTTCTTTAATTAAAAAGTTATAACTTGTTTACATATTTATGGAAGATAAAGATAAATATGATGATCATCTTCATGACTCAAACTCGCAACAGTTAGAATTTGATAATAAATTGCGTCCAATTTCTTTTGAGGATTTTTCTGGTCAAAATGAAATTTTAAAAAATCTCAAAGTGTTTGTTACTGCAGCTAATCAAAGGGCCGAGGCTTTAGATCATGTTTTATTACATGGTCCACCGGGATTAGGAAAAACTACCTTAGCATATATTTTAAAAAATGAATTAGGTTCCAATTTAAAAATAACATCGGGTCCAGTTATTGAAAAACCAGGTGATTTAGCTGGATTATTAACTGGTTTAGAAGAACGAGATGTTTTGTTTATTGATGAGATACATAGGTTAAGCACGGTTGTAGAAGAGTACTTATATTCTGCAATGGAAGATTTCAGAATTGATGTTATGATTGAAAGTGGTCCAAGTGCAAGATCAGTACAAATAAACCTTAATCATTTTACTTTAATTGGAGCTACAACTCGCGCTGGTTTGTTGACACAGCCATTAAGAGATAGATTTAGTATACCCTGTCGGTTAGATTATTATGATGCAGATACATTAACTGAAATTGTGAAGAGATCATCAGAAATTTTGAGTATTGAAATTAGTGAAGATGCAGCATTAGAGATTGCTAGTCGAAGCCGTGGAACTCCTCGTATTGCTAATCAATATGTTAAAAGAGTTCGGGATTTTGCACAGGTAAAAGGAACGGGTGTTATTGATTTAGCAATTACTGAAACAGCATTGGCTTCTTTACATGTCGATAAAAATGGGCTTAATAGAATGGATAAAAGAATTCTTAATTGTATAATTGATAAATTTAATGGCGGTCCTGTTGGCTTAACCACAATTTCAACTGCAGTAGCTGAAGAAGCAGATACTTTAGAAGAAGTTATAGAGCCCTTTTTAATACAACAAGGTTATTTGGAAAGAACACCCAGGGGCAGACAGGCTACTAAAAAAGCGTATGATTATTTAAATAAAAATCTACCAGGAACACAAGCAAAATTTTTTTAATTTTTTAATATATAATGGATATTAAAACATAAAGCAGTGTTATATTGCCCTCTATTTAGTTGATATGTTTCTCCAGATGCGTGAGGACGTATTGGTATGATAGAGTTTGAGAGTCTAGTGTTTAGTGAAAGTTTATTATTGATTTTATATGTTAAACCTATAATGATAGATGTTTCAAAGTTTTGTACTTTTCTAGAATTATCTATATAAAATTCAATTTCTTCTTTTTGTCGAATAAGAAAGTTGAAAGATGTGCCTAATTCTAACTTTAAGTTTTTTCCAATATTTGCAAGGAAACAAATAGGTACTCCAACATAGTCAAGATGAAAATTATAATCAAAAGTGAAATTATTCACATCATTATTTTTTTTGCTTCCTTTTGTAAGATATTGTAGCTCTAATTGTAATCCGTACCATTTAATCTGTCGATTAACATATAATCCTAATCTAGGTCCTATTTTATTGAACCCACTTAGTCCATCTCCAGAAACTTGACTTGTTGATAAACCTCCAATTATACCACCATTAAAATTTTGACTAAAACAAATTGAGTTCAATAATAAACAAAATAGCGTTATAAACAACTTATTCATCTATGATAGCTTTTTTTACACTGTCCTGAATAATCAATGATTCTGTTTCATATACATATGCTACTACATAACAATTATTTATATTATCCCAGTCACTTGTCCAATTATTGTTAGAATCTTGATTTAATATTAATGTATGAGTTGACTGGTGTTCAAATAGACTTTCTAAATCTTCATTTATGTTTTCACCATATGTGCCATTTACAGCGTATCTATATATGTTATTGTGTTCATAGTCAGCAATAAATTCTGTTCCGTCTATTTGTGGAGCAATAATTCCATCTTCTATTATTATTATAACTAGGTTAAAATTATTTTTTACATCTGATAAAGCAATAATGTTTGTCTCAATTGTTAATTCTTTTTTTGTTGTATTAAATACAGTTGATATATCAATATTAAATTTTTTTGGTCTAGGCAAACCTTCTGAGTCATATAGTAGTTTTTCTATTTCAGATGCCCATTGATCTTTTGTAAAACATCTATTAGAAATACCCCCATCTATACGATTTACTGTACCTAGCGGCAAAAAAGATGCTCCCATATCACTTGCAATTACATCACTGGAGTTAGTTGTAAAATCGTATATGTAATTATCATCAGTATCCGTGAACTCCTTTAGTCCCCCCGGATGTATTGAAATAGGAATTATAGCATCTTGATATAACTCTTGAAGTTCTTTTATTTTTCTTGTTGCATCTGGACAATTACTACATTTATGTCCAGTAAACTTTTCAATTAAAACAATTTTTTGACTAGATTGATTATTACTTTGTAAATACGGTGGTTCAATTGTGTCACAGGTTATTAAAAAAAAACTAATTATTATTAAAATATAATTTTTCATACATATTTAGATTAAAATGAACTTGTTAAACTTATAGAGAACCCATTAGAAGCTGGTACTTCTCTGCACACCCCTCCAACACAAAATAGCCCAGCTCGTTGTTTGCCATATGTCATTGATAATCTATTTGCTCCTTTAGTGTAACCAGAAGAAATAGAATAATAATGAGGACTATTGGGGTGGCCATAATTATAAAGATCTTGTATAGACCAGAACCAACTTGGGGCTAATTTATATTCGATTAGTCCCATTATCCAATTTCCGTAGTGTTGTTTGGTTGAAAGGTGTTGTAATTCTATCCTTACCGAGTTTTTTGGTTTAATTTTATATAAAATCTCTAAAATAGCAATCTTGGCATAAATATATTCATGATTTTGATTATCAAGTAATGGTTGAGATTTAATTATTTTATCATTGTTTTCTAAGCAAATAAATGATCCGATTAATTTTAATTTTTTGTTTACTTTTTTACTTATTTCTATATTCATTTCTTGAAATAGTTTTTCTCCTCTTTTAAAGTAACTAGAATTATAGCCTATTGTTCCACTTTCATTTATTATTGAAGAACCACTTAGCAGGCTTCTATCAATATTAAATACATTAGAAAAGTTTAAATTAATACTTGTTCCGTATTTACCTCCAATTTTAGTCTTTTTAGGAATTGTGTAATAAATGTCAAATTGAGTGCCCATTTCGCCATTTGGTTGGCTAGTGTAAGGATAGATTGTAGCAAGTGAATAGCTTTGTTGTTTAGTAAATGGTGTAATAAAATTGATATTTAAATCCTGAAGTATAGCATTCCTTTCACTTCTAAAGCTCATATTTTCCAGCCTTTTCAATCCTAATGAAACCCCTAGTCCTTTTGTTGAATAATTACTTGTAATAATTATAGCATTCCCGTCTTTATAAATATAATTGTTATCAGCTGAGGGATCATTAATTTTATAGGCGTAATCAATATTTATATTTATATTGTTTTTTGTGACATGTAATCGTCCATTAAAAGCACCTACGTTTTCAGGTAAAATATATAGAGGATTATCGTCGTATTCTTTTTTAGTTACAAAACTTGCACCAACATTAACATAAGAAGACCAACTTTTAAGTATAATCTCGTTTAGTAAAAGATCGGCATTTAATGCTCTTAAAGTGCTATTTGATAATTCCCAATAAGATTTTTGTCGACCAATTATGGCGGTTAAGTATATCCCTTGATAGGGGTTTGTTTTTAATCGTAATCCATTAACTGAATTGTCAACACCTAAATTAGGATCATAATATGTTCTAAAAATTAGCCCATTTCCAAATTCATCATAAAAGTTTCCTAATGTAATATCAATAAAATTATTTTTAAATTGAACAAATTTATTGGCTAAGCCTGCACCCTCGTAATCTTTTAATCCAGGTATAGTATTGTTGTACAATTCCCATCTAGAGCCCACACTTATATTTTTATAATTATATATTAAATTAATATAGTTTCTCACATATGCATCTCTTGCTTCAGCATTGATAGTAGAGTCCTCTTGAAAAGTTTGAATATTTAATTCAGTGTTTCCAGAAATGTCACCCCAGTTTTGAGCATTGTTTTGTAAGTATATTAATGAAATAAGTATAAAAAAATAAACTCTCATTTTTAGTCAATGATCTCTAAAATTTTTTCATATAAATCTTCTTCATCTCCATCTGTATAGCCTGTATGATTCCATACAATTGTTTTTGTTCCGTCTAATAAGAATGTGTGAGGTATTGGTTTTACTCCCATTTGAGTAGCAAATTCACTGTTGCTATCATGGTAAACTTCATATTCCCAGCCTTTGGAGTTTACCAATGGTTTTATTTTTGAAGCATTTCTAGCATCATCAATGCTAATCGCAATTAATTTAACATTTGTTTCTTCTACCCATTCTTCATAAACCTCATGAATATTTTCTAATTCCTCTTTACAAGGTTTACACCAGGTTGCCCAGAAGCTAATGATAATAGGATTATTATTATTTTGAAATTCAGATGTATTAATTATTCCACCATTAATAGTTTTAATATTAACAGAGGGAATTTGACAAAAAATATTGTAATTAATTATCAAGCATAACAAAAAAAACAAATTTTTCATATTTTTTTATTTAGGGTTAAAAAAAAAGCCACCTAAGAGTGGCTTCTTTTTTCAAAATTCATGTATCACTTTATAATAGTGAATGTTTTTAAGTTATTTTTCCCATCTACAATCATATTAATATAATATGTTCCAGGTAATAAATCACTAGGTTCTAATTTTATATTATTCAACCCTTTAGCTAGCGCTACATGATTATTATAAACAACTTCTCCAATTGTATTGTAAATTGAAATATTCATATTTTTTCCACTTTGGGAATATACCGATAAGTTTGTATAATCTTTGAATGGATTTGGAAACAATGAAATTTCAACATCTGAAGATTCAGTTATATCAAATTGAGCTAATACTTCAAAAGCAACAGAACCTTCTGATTCAAATTGTACAGCTGTCCAAAGCACAGTTCCAGAATTATTGTCAGTTAATGTAACTTGACCATCATCATAACTACCCCACATCGATGCCTCTAAACCATCACCATAAGAATCATATATGGTGAAGACATAGCAGCCAGGTTCTAAGTTCCAATCTAAATTAGTTGTTTCATAATTTCCATAACCACCCCCAGAGTCTACAGTTCCATTTGGGCCAATTAATTCCCATGATGTTTCTACGCCCCAGTTGTCAGTTGTTAAGGAGAGAGAGACTTCATTGGAAGTACCGGTTGATCCTAATATACCAGGATTTAATGTATTGTTACTTGTGTCCATGTCACCAGTATAATCCACTTCAAAGGTAATATTAGCTCCATCAGGTATGTTGTTTAAGGGGCTTAAACTAATTGTAGCTGTTTGGTATGTGTCTATTGAACCAGACCAAGGAGTAGTTGCAACTGTTTGTCCATTTACTTTTGTTAAAATATCACAAGACGTCATAGCAGCACCAATACTATAATTTTGAATTGATACAGATCCACCATCTAAACTTCCACCACAAAATGTAGTTGCTCCATTGTAACTTAAAATTCTAGCATCTTTGCTATACTGAGCACTTGTACACGAATTAATTTCTGTCATAAATGCATTTACAGTCCCAATTTGGCCAACTTCAGTTACCATTCTATCAGGACAGATTTTATATATTGTTGGATAGTATGCAAGAGCATAATCTTCTGCAACATTTCCACTTGGGTCATCCATTAATAAATAATCAATGACAGTAGTCCAATCACCATTGCCACTGTTATAAATTTCTGATGCAGGTGTGGTGGGATCAGCCTCTACCGCGACGCATACAACATCATTGGGATAGGCCTCTTGTAAATCTTCTAATACACCTGTTTCTGCATAGCTCCAACAAGGGCCACACCAAGTAGCAAATAAATCAAGTATTACAGTTTTTCCCTCATCTAGGGTAGAGTGTAAATTAAATTCATTACCATTAATGTCTGTTAATGTGAAATCTTCACCAAAGCTATTAGGAGGCAGTTGCGCATATGAGCAGTAAAAAAATGTGCACATGGCAAATAGTAATAGTTTTTTCATAATTTTTTGTTTAAAAGTTCGTTAATATTCAGTTTACTAATATAGTAAATTAATAACATATATTCTTTTCTTTGCAATGAAAATACCCTAAATAATGCTTAATTTTGCCAAACAGTGCCACTTAAAATGAATTATACTATGAAATCAATTTTTATTCAATACATATTCACATTTAGTTTATTAATTTTTATTGCTTGTCCTCCTGATAGCCCAATTCCTGGATGTATGGATAATGCGGCATGTAATTATAATGCTTCTGCAACGGAAGATGATAGCTCTTGTGTTTTTCCAGAATCAGGTTATGATTGTACAGGTGAGTGTTTAATCGATTCAGATGGTGATGGGATTTGTGATGACTTTGAGGTTGTTGGTTGTATGGACTCAACAGCATGTAACTATGATACTTTAGCAACAGATACTGGAGATTGTTTTTATGAACCAGATGCATTACCAAACCCTATAGAAATTACATACATAGAGGAGGAAATCACGGGTTCAGTCGGGGAAGAACTTGTTGCAAAAATACATGTTAGAAATTCTTCTTGTGAGATAATGAATGATTTAACAGTAAGAAAAATTTTTAATAATCAAGTTAACCCAGATGTTACAGTTTGGTTTTGTTTTAATGAAATTTGTTTTCCCTCATCTACTGATACAGCTCCAAACTCATTGTTATTAAATTCATTTGAAGAGGATGATTATTTTAAAGGTTATTTAGAGGCTGAAGTTGCGGGTGTTTATGAAGTTAATTATAGGTTTTATTTAGAAAATGAACCTAGTCAAAATACGCAGGTTACTATAACCTATACAGTTAATTAAAAAATAATAATTTATGCCTGAAATAAACCGAAGGGAAGCATTAGATTTTCACTCCAAGAAAAGGCCTGGTAAAATTGAAGTGGTTCCTACAAAGAGATACAGGACCCAAAGAGATTTAGCACTTGCATATTCACCGGGTGTTGCAGAGCCTTGTAAAAGCATTGCTAAAAGAAAAAGTGATGTTTATAAATATACCTCTAAAGGCAATTTAGTTGCTGTTATTACAAATGGATCAGCGGTTTTAGGATTAGGAGATATTGGCCCAGAAGCAGCTAAGCCTGTTATGGAAGGAAAGGGTTTGTTGTTTAAAATTTATGCAGACATAGATGTGTTTGATATTGAATTAAATGTTGACGATATAGATTCATTTGTTCAAACTGTAAAAGCAATTGCTCCTACTTTTGGTGGTATTAATTTGGAAGATATTAAATCTCCAGAATGTTTTGAAATTGAAAAAAGGCTTAGTAATGAACTATCTATACCTGTAATGCACGATGATCAACATGGTACAGCTATTATATCTGCAGCAGCCTTATTAAATGGACTAGAATTAGTAGGTAAAAAAATTGATAAAATAAAAATAGTTGTTAATGGTGCTGGTGCAGCAGCCATTTCTTGTTTAAAACTTTATATTAGGTTGGGTGTAAAAAGAAAAAATATTGTTTTATGTGATAGCAGGGGAGTTGTTAGAAAAGACAGGTTGGATTTGAATAAAGAAAAAAAGAGGTTTGCTACAAATAGAAGGTTATATGATTTATCAGATGCAATGAAAAATTCAGATGTTTTTATTGGCTTATCAGTAGGTAATACAGTAACCAAAAAAATGCTAAAAAGCATGAAGAAGAATCCCTTAGTATTTGCCATGGCCAATCCTGATCCTGAGATTCCTTACGATGACGCTAAAAAAGCAAGATCAGATGTAATTATGGCCACAGGAAGATCAGACTATCCAAACCAGGTAAATAATGTTTTAGGTTTTCCCTATATATTTAGAGGCGCACTAGATGTAAGAGCAA
>NZUB01000048.1 GCA_002696965.1 Flavobacteriales bacterium
AAGTTTTGTAAAAATTTAGATGAGGCATCAACTCCTGTAATATTTAAGCCCATATTCTCATAACCCTTTAGGACTTCTTCATATTCATTTTTTCTTAAAAGTCCATTATCTACAAAAACACAATGTAAATTTTTACCAATTGCTTTATTTAATAAAAAAGCTGCCACGGTCGAATCAACACCACCAGATAAAGCCATTAATACTTTCTGATTTTTAATTTTTAATTTCAATTGATTTATAGTTAAATCTATAAAAGACTCTGATGTCCAATTTTGACTAAAAGAACAAATTTCAATAAAATTCAACAACATTTCTTTTCCATAGGTTGAATGATAAACTTCCGGGTGAAATTGAAAACCAAATGTATCTTCGTTTTCAATTGAGAAAGCAGCTACCTTTACATCATCTGTACTAGCAAGTAATTTAAATTTTTCTGGCAGACTAATAATAGTATCACCATGAGACATCCAAACCTGTGAATTAGTTTTTATATCTTTAAAAATGCGATGCTTAGTAATTAGTGAAAGATTAGATCTACCATATTCTCTTGTTTCAGAAGCAATAACTTTACCACCAAGATGATGAGCTATTAATTGCGCACCATAGCAAAGAGAAAGTATTGGTATTTTTTTGCGAATCATAGATAGATTCACTGTGGGTGAATCAGCATCATTAACAGAAGATGGACTTCCAGACAATATAACACCTTTAACATGTTTTGGAAGAGTAGTAAATCTATTAAACGGGATAATTTCCGAACAAACATTTAACTCTCTCACTCTTCTAGCTATAAGCTGAGTATACTGAGATCCAAAATCAACAATTAATAATACTTCTTTCATGTTTTAAGTGACTTTAGTCCTTTTCAATTAATATAACATATTTATTATCAAATATTAAACTTTCTTCAATTAATAACTTGAAAAAATCTGAACCATATTTCATATAATAAGGAATAAAACTATAGACTCTTTCCTGTGGATTGTTATTGAGAAAAACTTTTTTCTCTATAGACACAAATTGATCAAGCAAATTTTTATGATTATTTTTTTCAAATTTAATTATTTTAGATTCCAACTTAGTAAGTGCATTACCTACTCGTTTCTTAAAAACTAAAAAAGAGTTTTGGGGAAACTTATCTATATTATTAATTTTAAATTCTATTCTCTGTAAAAGTTCATTAACATCGTCTTTTAAATCAGATGTTTCAAAATTCAACATGTTTTGTATTATCTTTTTGACCTTTAAAGAGTGATCAATAAATAAATCAGTATCATTTAAATTATGTTTATTGTAAAATTGCAAAACCTTGTTCGATAGTATTAAAAAAAATGATCGAAGCTCTAAAATGGGATACAATGCATCAGTTTTATGAAATAATTTTGACAATTGTAACCAATAAGCAATTTCAGATGGGCCACCAACATAAAGAATATTTGGCAAAACACGTTGCTGATATAATGTTCTCATAAAAACATTGGGACTAAATCGATGTGGATATAACTCAATTTCATCTAAAATTTCAGATTTGCTCCAACTTTTATTATGAACTAAAGATGTATACTTTTGATTAGCATATTCTATTTTAGACCTAGTATTATTATATAAATAAAAAATATTAGATTTTAATGCATTAATTTGTGGCTTATATTTAGTACGCATAGTACAATTAGTATCATCAATACTTTTAAAAATTGTATTATGCGTTATTTCTCTTTTCATGTCTTGAGTAAAAAGCTTTTTCAACTCTTTACAATTACCATCTACGACAACTAAACCGTAATCACCAAATAAAGCATTTAGTATTGATCTAGTAGCATCGGCATAATTAGAATTAGTAGTGTAAGCATGATAATAAATATTATATAACCCCCTTCCTTCCTGTGTATAATTTAAAGCTTTTTTCATATCTATTAACATGCTTTCAATAGATTGAGTAGATAAATTACCTATTGCATTTTTAGTGTCTATATTCCAACTATATGTTTTATCATTAATTGATAATTTATTTATCTCATTAAAATCATGATCTTCTGTTGCCATCCAAAAACAAGGCACACAATTATAACCTACAATATTTTTATTTAAATAACGTGAATAAGCAATTAAAGAAGTGACTTTATATATTAAAAAAAGTGGAGATAAAAAAATATGTAATTGATGTCCCGTACAAACAGTAAATGTTTTTGAATCTAACAAAAGACCTATATTATTCTCTACATTTTTTGCCTTACCATTTAAAAAAGAAGTGTTTTTATATTGTTTTGTTAGAGTTTGGACTAAAATATCTCTGGATTCAAAATTGAGTTGTTTCAACTTATTATTAATTGAATCAATACTAGGAAAACAATCAATAAATGATAATAGTTTAGGGTCATTTTTAATAAAATCTAGAATTATAGGAGAAAATAAGTTTGTGTCAGAAAAAGAAAGGGTACTTTTTTTTTTTTATCATATTATTTAAATAATGATTCAACAAATTGCATTTTATCAAATAATTGGACATCATCTATTTGTTCACCTACACCAATATATTTAATTGGAATACTTAATTGATCACAAATTGAAATAACAACTCCTCCTTTGGCAGTACCATCTAACTTAGTTAATGCTAAATGAGTAACTTTTGTAGCTTTCAGAAATTGCTTAGCCTGCTCTAATGCATTTTGGCCTGTAGATGCATCTAAGGCTAAAACAACTTCATGGGGAGCCAATGGGATTAATTTTCCAATTGCTGTAGCTATTTTCTCTAATTCTGACATAAGATTAATTTTGTTATGTAATCTTCCAGCTGTATCAATAATAACATAGTCCATATTAGAAGCAATCGCTGATTGAATTGTATCATAAGCAACAGCGGCTGGATCTGAACCCATTTTTTGTTTTACAATAGGCACATCGATTTTATTAGCCCATTTATCAAGCTGATCAATTGCAGCTGCACGAAAAGTGTCTGCAGCTCCAATCAATACACTTTTACCTTGATTTTTAAAAAAATTTGCCAGTTTTGCTATAGTAGTTGTTTTTCCAACACCATTAACACCAACAAATAAAATAACATATGGTTTAGAAATTTGGGTGTTTTGTTCTCCTTGATTAATACTTAAAAGATTAATAATCTGATTTTTTAAAATATCTTTTAATTCATCCTGATTGAGATACTTGTTTTTTAAAACATATTTTTCTACTAAATCAATAATTTTGACAGTAGTTTTCACACCAACATCTGAAGTAATTAACATTTCTTCTAATTGATCTAAAAACTCATCATCCACTTTATTTTTACCAGAAAAAAATAATTTCATCTTACCAAAGAAGCCATCCCTTGTTTTATCTAAAGTTCGATCTAACTTTTGTTTTTGAATATTATTTTCTTCCTGGACTTCTTCCTGAACTTCTTGCTGAACTTCTTGCTGAACTTCTTCCTGGACTTCTTCCTGGACTTCTTCCTGAACTTCTTGCTGAACTTCTTCCTGGACTTCTTGCTGAACTTCTTCCTGGACTTCTTCCTGAACTTCTTGCTGAACTTCTTGCTGAACTTCTTCCTGGACTTCTTGCTGGACTTCTTGCTGGACTTCTTGCTGGACTTCTTGCTGGACTTCTTGCTGGACTTCTTTAGAAGTTACAGATTTGGATGCTAAATTTTCATTAATAACATCTTTTTGAAGTATAGTTTCTTTATTTAATACATCTTCTTGTGTAACTTTTTTATCAAATTTATTGGGCGTAGATATATCATTATTTTCCTTGGGTTTAAAAATTTGCTTAATTTTATCAAATATGCCCATTGAAAATAATTAAAAGATTGATATTAAATTTGAAATTGACGGGGAATCAAAATTTATTTTTCCTGTAAAAAAGAAGTTACATTCTCTTTCAATACTATTTTTTCTTGAAAAACATAAGCCCCAGTCTTCTCTGAACGAATCATTTTAATAGCTTTGGTATAACCTTTTCCTCCACCTTTTTGTAATGTTGCAACTACTTTCTTAGCCATAATAATTTATTTTATCTCTTTATGAACAGTATATTTTTTCAATACAGGGTTAAACTTTTTTAACTCTAATCTATCCGGAGTGTTTTTTTTATTTTTAGTAGATATATACCTTGAAGTTCCAGAGACACCACTTGACTTATGCTCCGTACATTCTAATATCACCTGAACTCTATTACCTTTTTTTGCCATTACCTCTAAAAATTTTTATTTATTAAAATAGCACGCAAATTTAATGAAAAATATAATTCAACACAAATTACACTACTATTTTATAATTATAGTTATTTAACTTTTAACATATTAATTAAAAATAAATCTTTTGCCACTAATAAGGTGTCTGTATTATGTCTTATTTCTAGTTCCTGCCATTGAGAATTAGGATAAATCCATTTGTAAATATCAGATTTCAAATTGACTAAAAGAGGCATATTAAAATCAACTGAAGAAGCATTCCATCTAAATTGCAAAAAATATTTATGTTTTCTTTGCTCAATAAAATACTCTAATACAGGTAATTTATTATCTAATAAATACTGATTAAAAAAGGGCGTTAATTCATACCCACATCTAGATTCAATATACTGAACTACATCTTTTGTTCCTATATTTTTATGCTTGTAACGCAATTGCAAGCCCTTTAAAATATCAAACCACTGCTCATCATTTCGCAAAATTGTTCTTAAAGTGTGTAAAATCCAACTCCCCTTGTAATACATATCAGTGTCTAAATGCAAATTGCTCACAATAGGGTGATTATTTTTAATGCGTTTTTTCTGGTAATTTAAATAAACTAGCATTTTGTCATAACCATACATATCTTCCACATACAATGCCTCAGCATATGTTGCAAAAGCTTCATGAATCCACATGTCTTTCTTTTGTTTCATACTAACACTATTTCCCCACCACTCGTGCGCAGTTTCGTGTATAATAATAAAATCAAAATCAATATCTTGAGGGTAGTTTCCCAAATAACCTTTCATATATTGATTACCATATGCAATACAACTTTGATGCTCCATACCAAGATAAGGTGTCTCAACTAATTTGTAACCATCTTCGTAGAAGGGATAAGGTCCAAACTTGTTCTCAAAACAATACAGCATAGAATCTACCTGTAAAAAGTGTTTTTTTGCTAATTCTAAATGCTCAGGCAAGACATAATAGTCCAAAAGCAAATTGCCTAAATTTCCATTTAAAGTGTCGTTAAAGTGGGCATAATGAGCAATATTAAAAGTCACATTATAAGTATTAATGGGATTTTTAACCAACCAAGAGAACGATCTTTTATTATTGGAAGCATCATTAACACTTTGCAACTTCCCATTCGCAATAACAATATATGGCTTGTCTACTGTAAAAGTCATACGCAAACTATCGGGCTCATCAGCTAAATCATCTTTTGTTGGCCACCAAATACTAGCACCATCCATTTGACAGGCAACACCTACCCAGTCTAAACCATTAGTATCTTTAGACCACACAAAACCACCTTCCCATGGAGGTCGCTTCGCTGCTTGAGGTTGACCTTGATAAAAGACTGAAATCACAAAATCATCTTTATCAATAAGAGGATTAGGAATCAAAACTGTATTTTTTTTATGAACAAAACTGACCTTTTGATTAGCTATCAAAACACTATCAACAAGCATACGACTAACTAAATCAATTACAAATGTATCTATCTCACATTTTTTTTGAAAATGCATGGTATTGGAACCAATAATTTTCTGCTCATTCAATACAAAATCTATAATAAGGTGTGAGTATGTATAATCATAACAAAATCTACTATCATCCACAATTAACTCTTGAGAATAAGAGGTAAGTGACATAAAAAAAATGATTCTATGAAAGAACATGAAAACACAAAAGAAATTATAGCAAGCCCTTTTCTTTAGCAAGTTTTAACACTTCTGAGATACCTTTTTTATCAATTGTTTTCAGTGTAGAAGCTGTAACCTTTAATGTCACCCATTTGTTTTCAGAGGGAATGTAAAATTTTTTCTTAATAAGATTAATATTAAATCTTCTCTTTGTTTTTTTGTTAGAGTGAGAAACATTATTCCCCACCATAGCTTTCTTTCCACTTATTTGACAAACTCTTGACATAATTCCTTTTATAAAATGAATGGCGAATTTAATACTTTTCAATTAGAATAAAAAATTATATAATTTCTTTTCTAAATAAGCTCAAAAGTTCAGCAGTAACAATTGAGATGTTTTCTATTCTTTTTTTACTTAAAAAAATTGATTTAGATTTTACAAAGTCACTACCTGAAACAGATACCCATGCATATAAATCTGAACACTCTTTATCTCCATCAAAATAAACATCAACATAACCCGTCGTTGCAAGACCAAAATTAGTTATATATTTTTTTCGAATATTAATAGCCATTAATTCCGCTACATTTTGACTAACAACACCATGTTCATTAATTATAGACTCATTAATGTCTAAAAATTTATTTTTAATATCATTGTTATAGGCAATAATAGCTCCTTTAAAATAATCAGAAGCTCTTTTTTTAGAAGTGAAACAATGAGACACAAAACCACCCGTGCAACTTTCAGCAACAGATATGGTTAATTGTGAATTCAGTAATTGAGAAATAATAGATTCAATTACGCTTTCTTCTATATAGTTTAAATTCTTCAAATCTATTACTTTGCTATATTAATTGCTCTAGTTTCTCTAATTACAGTGACTTTTACTTGACCTGGATAAGTCATTTCTTTTTGAATTTTTCTTGAGAGATCATAAGATATTTTTTTTGCCCTTTCATCAGAAACCGTTTCACTCTCCACAATTACCCTTAACTCTCTACCAGCCTGTATAGCATATGCTTTTAGAACTCCCTTTTGTGACAATGCTAATTCTTCTAATTCTTTTAATCTATTAATATATGCATCAATCACTTCCCTTCTTGCCCCCGGTCTTGCTCCAGAAATAGCATCACAAACTTGGACAATTGGAGAGATTAAATTATCCATATCAATTTCATCGTGATGAGCACCTATAGCATTACACACATCTTTACTTTCACCATATTTTTCAGCTAACTTCATACCTAAAATCGCATGTGGCAACTCTGGATTTTCATCTGGAACTTTACCTATATCATGTAACAAACCTGCCCGCTTAGCTAACTTTGGATTCAAGCCTAATTCAGAAGCCATGATAGAACATAAATTGGCAACTTCTCTAGAATGTTGAAGTAAATTTTGACCATAGGAGGATCTATATTTCATTCGACCTACCATACGAATTAAGTTTAAATCTAAACCATGAATACCTAAATCAATAACAGTCCTTTTACCAGTGTTAAGAATTTCTTGATTGATATCTTTTTTTGTTTTTTCAACTACCTGTTCAACTCTCGCAGGATGGATTCGACCATCTGACACTAATTTTTGCAATGCTAATCTAGCGACCTCTCTACGTACTGGGTCAAAACAAGATAAAATAATTGCTTCAGGCGTATCATCAACAATAATTTCTACTCCAGTAGCAGCCTCAAGACTACGNATATTCCTNCCNTCTCTACCAATAATTCTACCCTTCATNTCATCNCTTTCAATATTAAACATAGAAACNGTATTATCAATNGATTCNTCNGATGCNACTCTTTGAATACTTTGAATAATAATTTTTCGTGCTTCTTCATCAGCTGTCAACTTAGCCTCTTCAATACTTTTTTGAACATAAGACATAGAAGCCATTTCAGCCTCACCTTTTAACGAAGCCATTAATTCCTTTTTAGCCTGCTGTTTTGTTAGACCTGATATGTTCTCTAATAACGAAACTTGCTTAATCTGTGCTTGATCCAATTCTTGTTCTTTTCGGTCTAACGCCACTAACCTTTTGTCTAGATTAATTTTAGCTGAATCAAGATCAATTTTTTGTCTATTGAAATCTTCAAATTTAGAATTCAGACTTTGCTCTTTTTTACGAATCTTATCAGTTTTAACTAATAAATCTTTGTTTTTTTTCTGAATAACTTGTTCATGTGCCGCTTTTAATTCTATAAATTTTTCTTTAGCCTGTAAAATTTTATCTTTTTTAAACTGTTCACCAGCCCTTTTAGCATCTTTAAGAATCTTAATGCTTTTATTTTTATGTCTTATTGTATTAATAAATACAGTAAGGAAAACACCTATAATAACTCCAATAATTATCAACAGGAAAATTAGTATCTCGTTCATTTTAAATTATATATTAAATTTATACTAAACGAGTTATATAACTATACTAGGTCCGAAATCTTCTCATTAATATCAAATATACTATCAATAATTTTTTCTTCTATTTCTTTTCTATGAACATCTGACTTTTCTAATTTCACACACAACTGAAGTGCACACATAGCTAATAAATCCTGATCATCTTTAACAGAGTATTTATCTTTTAAAACTTTCAACATCTTTTCAATTTTAAAAGCAGATAATCTAATAGTTTTTTCTTCTGAACTAGCAATATTCATAGGATACAACCTATTTGCTAATGATATTTTAATATTTAATTTCTCCATCAAAATTTATTCATTTAAAAGAGATATACATTTGTCAATATCCCTAATCAAATTATTAACTCTCTTTCTTGCGAATATCATCGCATCCTTATCTTTTAAATCAACACCTTGCACTAAATCAACTACTTCAACTCGTTTTTTTAAATCTTTAACTTCTTGCTCAAGTCCATTAATTACTTCACCCATTTGGTACTTGTCATTTCGTAATTTCAAATTCTCTTCCTTTATATTTTCATAATTAGTAACTAATAATGTAATTTTCCTTTTCAAATCAACAATGTGAGACATTAAAGCATTCACAGTTAAAAACCTTTTCAATTAACATCAAATATAACTATTTAAATTTTAGATTCAATATTGAAAATGATTACACAAAAAATTTAAATAGAATTATTTTTATATAAATTTATCATCATGAAAAATGTGTTATTAACTACTTTTATTTGGTTATTGTGTACTTTTTTAAATTATTCACAAATTAATTATCCTCAAGACTTTTTTATTTCTCCTGTAGATATTAAAATTGCTGTCGCAGGCACATTTGGTGAATTAAGAAATAATCACTTCCACTCTGGAATTGATATAAAAACCAAACAACAAAAAAACATCCCTATTTATGCTAGTCAAAGTGGTTATATTTCAAGGATCAAAGTGTCTTCATTTGGTTTTGGAAAAGCTTTATATATTAGTCATGAAAAAGGATTTACTACAGTATATGCCCATCTTGAAAGATTTAGTGATACAATTCAACATTTTGCTATTAAAGAACATTACAAAAAAGAAAATTATGAAATTGATTTTTCTTTAAAAGAAGACGAAATATTTGTCAAACAAGGAGAATTAATTGGTTATAGTGGTAATACCGGAAGTTCAACCGGACCTCATCTTCACTTTGAAATTAGAGATACAAAAACACAACAAGTTTTAAACCCTATGTTATTTGGGTTACCAATTTTAGATAGAACACATCCACTTATAAATTCAATATTAATATATCACAATGAACAGCAAAAAGAACTGATTCAGGTAGAAAAAATAGATAAAAAAACATATAATATACCTAATACAATTAATGCATCTAATTATGTGAATATTGGGGTCAAAACTATTGACTTTTTAGACGCTGCACCTAATAAATGTGGAATTTATTCACTTGAATTATTTATTAATGATTCATTATTTTACTTTAATAAAATGGAAAAATTTAGTTTTGGTGAAACAAGATATATTAATTCGCATATTGATTATAAATACTATATGGAAACTGGGGAAAAATTTATAAAATGCTTTGTTGACCCAAATAATTTTCTCAGTACAAATAAGCAAAAATCACAACAAAATCTTGGCTCTACTTTAAAGAAAGGATTGAATCATGTTAAAATAATTGTTAAAGATAGTTATATGAATACTTCCATTTTAACGTTTAATATAAACTTCACAAAAGATCAATCACAAATGCACATAACAAAAAAAAGAGATTATATAAATTGCAAACAAGTATTTGAATTTAAAAACAATGATATAGAAATCTATATTCCAAATAACAGTCTTTATAAAGATTATTCATTTTCATACGTAAAAAGCAAAACACCACAAAACAAATATGACACCCATACAATACTAGACAAATCCACACCTATCCACAAGCCTTTTATAATATCAATTAAAGCAGATTCAGTAGAAAAAGAATTAAGATCTAAAGCACTAATTGGCAGATTAGAAGATGGCAAACTATCATGTATTAAAAGTCAGTGGAAAGAAAATAAAATCATTGGCAAATCTAACAATTTTGGTAATTTTCGTATTGTAATTGACACGGTTAAACCACATGTAACATACTATAAAAAA
>NZUB01000049.1 GCA_002696965.1 Flavobacteriales bacterium
TGGGATATTATTATGAAATTAGATGCAGATTTAGTTTTACCCTCTAATTATTTGGAACATATTGTCAATGAATTTACTAATAACTCTAAAGCAGGTGTTTGTGGGGGGGTGTGTGTATTAGAAAATAATGGTATACATAATATTGAGAAACAAACTAATTTAGATCATGTTCGTGGTGCGATTAAAGCTTATAGAAGAGAATGTTTTCAAGAAATGGGTGGATTAATAAAAAATATGGGATGGGACACTGTAGATGAGCATCATGCTAGATTCAACGGTTGGGATGTTATAGTTAAACCTAAATTACAGGTGATTCACCAAAGACCTACTCATAAAGAATTTGGTTATTTGAAGGCTGCGTTTCGGAATGGTCAGATGTTATATTCAATACGCATGGACTTTATATTATTAATCGGTAATTGTGTTAAAATTTTATTTAAGTCGCCATATGTTTTATTAGCGTTATCTATGTTTTTTGGTTATGTAATAGCACTTTTTAAGAGAAAAAATTATATTGTCAGTAAAGATTTAGGCAAGTTTATTCGTAGATATAGATATAAACATTTTTTTAATAGAATTAGTTAACTCTACTCCATCTAGTTGTTTTGCCTATTAAACTAAAACCAAGATAGCCTCTCATAAAAAGAGTGTCTTTTCCCTCTAGTTTTGCGTTTAGACTATAAGTTTTCCCACTTCTTGCATCATATATTGTTCCATTTGACCATTGGTTGTCTCCTGTGAATTTTAATTGTTGAATTATAATTAAATTTTGAATAGTTCTTTGCCTTAAACTTTCATCGGGATTTTCTTTATCCAATTTAATTTCTCCCTTCTCATTAAAAGGTTCAGCTAGCCAAACAATTTTCCCTTCGTATGTATTACGATCGATTTGGTAGATTTCTATATGAGACTGCTTTTTTTCTTCTAACCAAATGCCACAAATCAGATTAGATTGTTGTCCAATTAATATAATTGGAAATAATAGTATAATTAACCTAATAATCATTTTAAAATGCTCTATTTAAGCCAAAGATACATCTTAGTTTTATTGAATTTTCTGTTGATGGCGAATGATTGACGTAAAGAGGTAAGTCGACTCTAAGTACTAATGGCTCACTATCTAGAACATGATCCCATAATCTTGATAATTCCCATGAGAAACCCATTCCCAAGTCCATATGAGGACGACTAAATGCTATTTTTTCAGTAGTATTATTTTCATTCATAACTCCCACATCCATAAATATGTAAGAGCTTAAGCCCCAGTAGTTTAATTTTGGTATTTTACTTGTATAATCAATTTCAGTGTTAAATGCTATTCCGGATGTTCCCTGGTATATATTAACACTTCCATCATCAGTTGGTTCTGTCATATAATAGCCACTGAACCCTCTTAAGTTTAATCCTCCTCCCATATGAAAAGTTCCACTGTTATTACTGTAACCTGTCCAGTCATTTGGAATCCAACCTTTTGATCTAGTAAATGGATTCTCCATTAAGCTTTCTGGGTTACTACCTGCAGCATATAACATGCTTTCTAAAGGAAAATTACTTCCAAAACCTCTTTGAATAAAGAATCTTGTATGTATTTGATAACCACTAATTGAATTTCTATTGATTGCTTCTAATGTTAATTGAGCAAAATCATAATCACTCATAATAGATGATGATTTTAATGATAATTGAATATTTCCATGTCCACTTAGTTTATTGTTTTGCAGGTAATAGTATTTATGGGCTATGTTAACTGTAATATTAGTATTTTTCTTTTCTGGTATCCACAAGTCGTTATATATGAGGTAGTTTAAATCAGAATCATCTTTTCTTTCAAATCCACTTAGCGAAACATCTAAAGTATTCATTTTACTCCTATCTTTTATATTATAACCAATAGAAAAATAACTCAGTCCATCTAATTCACTTGCTGCTAATCTTAATCTACTATTTTTAACATATTTATACATTGATGTAGAGTATTTAATTTGATAGGATACTTTATCATTTTGCGCATTACCATCAAATTCGTCACCTTTCATTGCCCCTGTATTTAACCACATGTTGGCATTTAACACATGATGTTTTTTTAGATAATGACCATTAACACTTGTTCCAATTTTTACACCATCAAAACTATTATACCAAAGACCTGGTCTTGTTTTTAATTCATATTTTCTTAGATTGGCCCATTTATGAACTCCATAATCTAAGGAGAAATCAATATTGCCATTAAATCTATTATTAATCATATATGAATCTGCAAGTTTACCGCTCATGTCAATCATAATATTTTTTACTCCGGATGGAATATGTGTTTTAAAAGTATATTCTTTATTTAAATTACCATAACCAATCCATCTAGGTAAAACAGTTGCTGATGTTTTTTTCACAAACCAATTATTGGGAATATGAAAATTGTATCTCATTCCAAATTTTGAATCAATAGTCAGGTCAATTGGCATTTCCATTTCTCCTTTTCTTGCAATAGTTACTGCAACAGTATCATTAGATAATCTTTCAACTCTTTTTATTGCATAATCAAGGTCTTTATTTGTGTCTAACCATTGATCAAAAAACCAATTTAAATCTACTTTAGTAAATTGAATTATTGAGTTTCTGAAATCATTAAGATATGGATGAGCAATTTTCCATGTCTCAAAATAATTTTTCATTGCAGCAAGAAATAATTCATCACCTAATACATATTGTAAATTGTACAGCATTGTAGCTGTTTTCCCATAGACATGTGTATATGATCCTCTATGAGCAAGTGATCCACCGAAATCATGAGAGTGAGTATTTAGTTTAGGTGTATTGTTTTCGGAGGCATCCATGGTATACCTATAAAATGCGTCATCATCTTTTGCGTCTAATTGATTAGTGTGTGAATCATAGTATTTATTAAGAAATGTTTTATTGTTTTTGAGCCATTTTATTCTGTCTAATACATCTACATTTTGATTATCTAATATAGTGTCGTTCACATAGGATGCATCTTTAGTCATATATTTTCCTTCAATTTTTTCTGTGCCCCAAGCAGTTAAAAATTGTGTAAATCCTTCATCTAGTGCAGCACGATATGTTTCGTTATTGCCAATTTGCCCAAAAAACCACATGTGCGCAATTTCATGAATCAACAGACCTCTATACCCCGGATCACGACCACTATCTAAAGTAATCATTGGGTATTCCATGCCTGATCTAGCATCTGCAACAATAATTTTGTGATATGTATACATGCCAAAGTCTTGAGAAAAAACTTCAACTATTTCTGCAGCATAATCAGCTGCATTTTGCCATTTTGCGGCATGTTGCTCTTGTGCAAGGGAATAAGCTTTGATGCCATTCCAATCTGCAACACCAATCCTATAGCTAGGGTCCGCAGTGAATGCAAAGTCATGGACATTTTCTGCATGAAATTTCCATGTTTTTTTCTTATCTGGGTTATATCTGATGATAGTTGACGGTGGAGTGTTATATTTTTTTGTAGCAAAATTTTTGATATCTAATTTTTTCATCAATTCTTCCGGTAATACTTCATCACGATTCGTCATATAACCAGTTGCCTCTACAATATAGTTTTCTGGAAATGTTAACTCAACGTCAAAACAACCGAAATTACCATAAAATTCTTTGCCTAAATGTTGATCGGTTGTCCAGCCAAATTTACTATCATATACTGAAATCCGAGGATACCAATGTACACCATTGTAATGTTTATTTCCATATTCTGTATAGGTTTTCATTCTTCTTCTCACATTTCCAGCAGACTCCTCTCCTCCGAAGTATGATTCAAAATTGATATCAAATTTGATTGTTTCCCCACTTTTTAAAGGTTTTTCTAAATAAACCTTCATGATTGTATTGTCAATTTCAATGTCTAAACTTTTATCATTAGACTTGATACTTAAAATTTCAAGATTTTTCTTTTTCAATTCATCTTCTCTAAATCTAGTAAGCATTTTATTACTTTTTCTAAATTTATCTAGATAAGAATCGGGTTCGAATGCATTTGCATAAAGATGAAAGAATACATGTTCAAGCTCATCAGGGGAGTTATTAGTGTAAATTAATTGTTGATTTGCTTTAATCATATTATCCGTGTCAATGATTTCTGCTTCAATTATGTAGTGAACATCTTGTTGCCAGTATCCCTCATGCGGCATTTTATTTTTCCAATAATTAGGATTTTGGGGTGAAGCATAAGTATTTGGTTTTGTGAGTGGATTATAGCTTATTGTAGGTTTTTTCACAATAGTTGTATCAGGATTTTGTATTAGACTGTCAACGGTATTATAATTAGTGTCACCATTTTGTGCGTTTGTTGAAAACAGTATGAGAAAAGATAAAATTGAAAGTAATTTTTTCATGTGTTTAATTTAATTTTTCACTAAGATACTAAATTATAATTTTTATGAGACATGTATTGATTTTTATGTACTCAACATACTTAAATCAATACTCTTAACAGAGTGAGTTAAGCTGCCAATGGAGATAAAGTTTACTCCACATTTAGCATATTTTTTCACATTTTTAATATTAATATTACCTGATGACTCTAATGGAATTAAGTTATTAACTCTGTCTACTGCATCTTTTGTCATTTGTATTGAAAAGTTATCAAGGAGGATTCTATTAATTCCACCAATATTTAACACCTTATTTAACTCGTTAAAGTTTCGGACTTCTACAATGATGGGGATCTCTTTATTAATTTTTTTATTAAATATTTGACAGTTTTTAATAGCATTTTCTATGCCACCAGAAAAATCTATATGATTATCTTTAATCATCATTTCATCATATAGACCAAATCTATGATTATGCCCCCCACCTAATCGAACAGCTTCTTTATCTAAGAAACGAATAGTTGGGCAGGTTTTTCTTGTGTCAAGTATTTTAACATTATAATTTTTAACTGCTTTTACAAATTCTCTTGTTTTAGTAGTAATACCAGACATACGTTGCATGCAATTAAGTATTAATCTTTCTGTAGCTAATATTGCATGTTTATTGCCTTGTATTGTGAATATTATGTCATTTTTTTTAACAAATTGACCTTCATTAACAATAGATTTAAATATTAAATTTTCATCATAGAATTCATATATATGTTGTGCTAAATTTATCCCTGAAATATAACATGCCTCTTTTGTGATTAATTTGGCTTCCCCAATCGTTCCTTTAGTGATACAAGCATTTGATGTTAAATCACCTTGTCCCACATCCTCTTCTAATGATTTTTTAATAAAGTCTTTAATTATTTTTTTCATTGATATAGTTATATTTACTACAGCTACAAATTAGTAAATTTATTTATACGATTACATGAAACTAAGTTTTATATTTTTAGGTAAAAAAAAACTAGAATCTTATGACTTACTCATGAGTAAGTATTTCAAAAGGTTAAATAGTTTTATTAATTCCGATGTTTTATTTATAAATGAAAAAAATAATTTAAAATTGGAAAAAAAAATTTCCACCTTGCTTAAATCTAGAGATTTATTAGTTGTTTTAGATGAAAAAGGAATTCATATGAGTAGTGATAAATATGCTTTTTTCTTAAATGAAAAATTAAAACAATTTAATACCATTTTCTTCTTAGTTGGAGCTTCTTATGGCGTCCCTTTAAATATCATAAAACAAGCCAATTTTACAATTTCATTATCTAAAATGACCTTGCCTCATTTAATAGCTAGATTAGTGTTAGTGGAACAAACTTATCGCGCATTGACTATTCTAAATAATCACCCTTATCATCATGAATAAATATATATTAGCTTCTTCCAATAATAATAAAATTACAGAGATAGCTTCACAATTAAAGAACATTGATATACTTAGTTTATCAGACTTAGGTTATTTTGATGAGATTAATGAGACGGGTTTGACTTTAGAAGAAAACGCATTGCTTAAGTCTCAAACTATTTATAAAATTTATAAAATTGATACTATTGCGGATGATACTGGTTTGGAAGTAGATTGTTTATCAGGAGAGCCAGGGGTGTTTTCAGCTAGATATGCAGGTGTTTATGGTGATTCTCAACTCAATATTAAAAAATTATTACAAAAAATGGATAATAATAGTAATAGGAAAGCTAAGTTTCGAACTGTAATTTGTTTAAAAACGGGTACAAAAGAATTGTTTTTTGAAGGGGTTTGTTGTGGTCATATTTCTCATAAACCAATAGGTTTGAATGGGTTTGGATATGATTCTGTTTTTATTCCCAATGGTTATAAAAAAACATTTGCACAAATGTCGTTATTAGAAAAAAATAAAATTAGCCATAGATTTAAAGCAGTTAGACAATTAATTAATTATCTACAATCTCTATAGTGATATATTTTCTATTTGTTCGGTGATAAAGTCAGTAATATTAATATTAGCACATTTTAACATCTGGGGGACAATACTTTTTTCAGAAAAACCAGGGATAGTATTGATTTCAATGATGTATGGTTTTTTATTTTTAACAATAAAGTCAATTCGAATAATTCCTGCTAAATTCAATTCTATATATAATTTTTTACTGATTGTTATTATTTTTTCCTTAATTGTCTTAGAAATTTCAGCAGGTGTTTTTTCAATTGATTGATCATGATATTTAGCTTCATAGTCAAAGATGTCATTTTGACTAATAATCTCAGTTAATGGTAGAGTAGTAATCTGTGAATTAGATTGATACACAGCACAGGTGATTTCTCGCCCCTCAATAAATTCTTCTATAATTATTTGATTGCCATGTTCTTGTGCTTTTTTGATAGCACTAGGGATTTCTGTGTTGTTATATACTTTTGAAATTCCAAAACTAGAACCACTACAACTAGGTTTAATAATACAAGGGAATTCTATTCTAGATTGTAATTTATAAATCTGAGAATTAGGTACATTATAGCCTAATGATTGTAAATATTTATTACAATTATACTTGTTAAATGTTAATGTGGATGCAGATTCATCTGACGATGTATAGGGAATTTTTTTATTTTCAAAATACTTACATAGTTTCCCATTTTCACCTGGTTCACCATGAATCATCATAAATATTTTGTGAAATATGATAATTTCATTATTTAATTGAAATGAAAAATTATTAGTATCTACTGTGTATTGCGTGTCATCTATTATTACTTGAAATTCACTTGTGTTTACACATAAAACCAGAAATGCATTATATTTCTTCTTATCTATATGTTTTTTGATAGTTTGCGCACTTTGTATAGAAATTTCTCTTTCTTCAGATGTGCCACCCATAAGAATTGCAATATTTTTCATTATTATTATAATTAGAATAACCAACTAAATATAAAATTTGTTTTTTAAATTTTATATCTATTCTTGAAATAGAATAAATATCTTTGTTAAAAATTAACTATTAATGAAATTAAATTTTAGATTTCAAATTTTTTTATTTTCGATTGGAATTTTCTTTGCAATTTGTTTTTTTAAAGTAGTTGATTTAAGTCTTAAAAAATATACATTGCACCATGAAATTATTACTGTTCCTAGTTTAATCGGATTGAATATATCTCAAGTTGAAGATACTATTTTAGAATATGGCTTGCAATTTATAATTTTAGATTCCGCAGCTTATGATCCAGGTTATGCAAGAGGATCAGTCTTGTCGCATAGCCCAAAACCAGGTTCTGAAGTTAAGCCTGGTCGAAAAATATACCTTACTACAAACCCTATTACTGTTAATTATATATCATTTCCAGAACTGATTAATAAATCTTTACGCCAGACCATAAATTTATTAGAAAACAATGCTTTTAGATTAGGAAATTTATATTATGTTGATCATTTTGCAAAGGATGTTCTAATTTTCGCTACACATAATGGTATGAAAATTCATTTTAATGATAGTTTGCCAAAATTTTCAATAATTGATTTGCACTTAGGTAATGGTTATGAATTAGATGTGACTACACCAAATCTTATTGGACTTAGTTTAAAGGATGTCAAAAAAAAATTAAATAATACATCATTAAATGTAGGTGATGTATATCTTGATTTCAATGATAATGATAGTTTGGCTAGTGTGGTGTATAAGCAAGATCCTATATTAAATACTAAATTAACTTTGGGTTCTTTTATATCCGTCTGGGCTAAAGATTCTATAATTAATAAATAGTTTATATGCTAAGTAATGATCAAATGTTAGATAATGAAATGTATGAACATCATTTTTTTGAAGTTGAAAAAAATCATGATTTAATAAGAATTGATAAATTTTTATTACTTCGAATCTCAAATACTACTCGTACTAAAATTCAAAAATCTATTTCAGCTGGTAATGTTTTTTGTAATAACTCTCTAGTAAAATCAAATTATAAAGTTAAACCTAATGATAAAATTAGTATTCGTTTTGAATATGAACCTTATAATAAAGAGATTATTCCAGAAAATATACCCTTAGATGTTGTATTTGAAGATAATGATATTGTTATTATAAATAAACCTAGTAATATGGTGGTTCATCCGAGTTATGGTCATTACTCAGGTACCCTTATACATGCACTTTTACATAGATTTAAAGACATAAAAGTTAATAATGATAATCAGCGACCAGGCTTGGTACATAGATTAGATAAAAATACTACTGGTTTAATAGTTATTGCAAGAAATGAAGATGCATTGACCTATCTTTCAGCACAATTTGCATCTAGGACCATCAAAAGAACTTATGTAGCATTGGTTTGGGGTGATGTTAAAGAGGAAAAAGGTACTATTACGGGTAATATTGGAAGAAATAAAAAGAACAGAAAGATTATGACTGTTTTTCAAGATGAAAATGAGGGAAAGCATGCAGTTACTCATTATGAAGTATTAGAACGATTTAGATATGTTACACTAGTTAAGTGTCATTTAGAAACTGGTAGAACTCATCAAATTAGAGTTCATATGAAGCATATTGGTCATCCCCTTTTTAATGACAATGAATATGGTGGAGATAAAATACTAAGAGGCACTACATTTTCAAAATATAAGCAATTTGTACAAAATTGTTTTCAGATTTTACCTCGTCAAGCATTACATGCAACTAACTTATCTTTACGACACCCTAAAAATGATGAGCTTGTTTCATTTCAAGTTGATTTACCCGCTGATTTGCATAATGTTGTTGATAGATGGCGAAAATATGTTTATCATCAGTTACAATAAGTTATTTTTTTACTAACCTGTTAATACTTACAATGGTAAGTTCATTTGATGGTAACTTATATTCGTGCATAGGGTCAGGTCTAAGTCCAACATCACTAGCTAGTTCTAAAAAGACATCATACTCTAAAATATATTGATCAGAAAAACCATGTGAGGCATCGTATGCTGTCATGGCTATTTTTCCAATATTATTAGCGGCTTCTTTTGGATTCATTGTATGTAGTTCAACAATTAATAATCCATATTTTTTTAAATAAGGAGCCCATTTTTCTAAATGTTCTTTGAAATTTTGTTGTAACGCATTATTTGTAATTCTTTGTCCTTTTTTACAAAATGCTCCACTTGATTTAATTTTTTGTGTTATTTCGTTTTTTGGGGTATAATATATTCTATTATGATCTAAAAAAGATCTCATATTTAATAAATCTTCAAGATTTACTTGATATTTTTTTTGAATTTTTTTAGCCAGCAAATTAGGTTCACTTATATCTCCGATAATAGTTTTGACTTTGATATTGACTTTGTGCAGATTCTTTTGTGTTATTTCAATTGCTTTATGATTATAATCACACCCAATAATAGTTAAAGGGTATTGATTCAATTGTTTACCTCTTTGGGTTTTTTTACAAATTACATTAAATACATGTTCTATAAATTTACCATTACCACACCCTACATCGATGAAGCCCTGAGGTTGCTCTTGAATTGGACGATTAAACACATCAATTATTATCTTATCAATTTTTTTAAAATATGTATTATGTGCGCCACCACTTCCCCAAACATTCATACCTCTATCAACATGTTTTTCAGTATCTCCACTTGTTGTCCAAAGTAACTTATAATTACCAAATATTAAATTTTTAATATTCTGAAAAGTTGGTAGATAAGACACTGTAACTCCATATGATGTAGATCGATTTAAAATAAATTTCCCATAATCAGTTATAGTTTTATTATGATCGAGTATTTGTGTGCATATAAATAAATTTTCAATTAATTGTCGAACAAGAGGATGTAGTTGTTTGAAATTTGTAATTGTATTTGTGATATTGTCAAAATATCCTTTAAGAGCTAATTCTACTATAATAGGAGATAGAATAGCTCCTTCAATGTGATAATAAAAAATATCTCGTTCTTTTGTTTTTTGGTATTTTTTAATAAAATTATTTGTGATTTGAAATAGAGCTGTATTTGTGATATTATGACTTTTGTGTAAAATGGAGTAGTCAATACTTTCTTCATATACACCTGCAACTAAATTATATGTGTCGATTCTTTTTTGGATATTATCATTATTTTTTTTGTTAAAATAAATTTCACCATCATCACTAATATTTTGTTCCAATATACCTTGTGAGCATAATAATCTTAGAGCAACATTTAGGTATGCTTCGTTAGCATTATTTTGTTGACTAATTTCAGAAAGTGAACAGTTCTTAAATTCTGAAATAATTTTTTGATTTTCCAATGCTAGAACGGTAGGTATTATAGCAATACCATCAAGATGTAAGAAAAGTCTTGATAAAAATATTTCTTTTTTTTGCTTAGCTTTCATAGTATTCCTTTTCAAATCTAATATTATTAATTAATTTAGCATCATGTCTAGATTATTTTACTTCTTTTTGTGCACTGCATTATTGCTACTAGTTTCGTGTGATCGTAATACTGAATTAGCAGAAGATCAAATTTACATTGAACTTTGTGGAAATTCTGAACTTGATACTACTAATTTTTCTGTTTTATCTTTTAACAGATTGAGTAGCACCTCCTTTAATAGTGTTTCTATGGTTGTTAATCAACTTCAGCCGGATTTTATTGGTATACAAGAATCTTATGAAATAGGAAAGCAAATTGCAGATCGATATAATTATTGCTTATACGGTAATGATGCTAAAAGTACAGCTATATTATCTAAGTATCCAGTAGAAGTTATAAATGATATGTATGTTAAAATTATCTTGAATCAAAATCAACATCTTCACTTTTTTAATATTCATCTGCCTGCAAATCCCTATCAGCCCTATGATATAAGAGATACTTTGATTACTACAGAATCACAAGCTATTCATCAAGCAGAGCAAACACGTGGTGAATATGTTGATGACTTATTATTTTATGTCAATCAAATTGATGATACCATGCCTATAGTTGTTACGGGTGATTTTAATGAACCATCTCATTTAGATTGGGTAGCAGGATCTGAAAATCCAATAAGATTTCAAATTGGAGATGCTCCTTTTACTGTTAATTGGCCAGCATCTAATAAAATGCTTAATTCCGGTTTGATAGATGCTTATAGATCCGTTTATACGAACCCAATTGATTATCAGGGTTACACATGGACTCCTATTATTAATCTCAATGAAGTCCACGATAGAATTGATTTTGTCTATCATAATTCATCTATTAGTGTGAATTCAGTGTTTTTGATTGGACCTGATAATATGTCAGACATCAAAATATCCAGTTACGAGTCCGATCATAGAGGTGTTTTGGTTAATTTTAGCTTTAATTGAAACTAATCTTTTGCAGAGTTATTCGATTTTTTAAAAACCCCCAATCCAAAAGGAAATAATAATAACATAAATATGAATTTATTGCTTATAAAACCATATACCGTAATTATTAAGGCAATAATAAGTATTATATGATAACATGTTTCTTTCATAAAACAATATAGCTAGTAATAATATAATATTATATATTTGATATATAATTATTCATTGTGGGCAAACCAAAATCAATAAAAAAGAAAATTTACAACATTATCTTTACAACAAATGGAAGATATGCATATCTTTTTGATGTATGGTTATTGGTATTTATCGTCTTATCTTGTATTGGTGTCATATTAGAAAGTGTTCCAAGTATAGACAATAGGTGGGGACATATTTTACTCATAATAGAATGGTTTTTCACAATTATCTTTACTATCGAATATGCTTTGAGAATTTACTCTTCAAAAAAGCCTTTTAAATATATTTTTTCTTGGTGGGGTATAATAGATTTTTTAGCTATTATTCCAACATATTTAAGAACATTTTACCCTCCAATAGGCGTACTCTTAGATATAAGAATTCTTAGGTTAATTAGAGTTTTTAGGGTTTTTAAACTAAAAAAATATATGACAGGAAATAATATAATGATGATTGCATTAGATAAATCTAGACCAAAAATTTTAGCCTTTGTATTATTTGTTGTATTACTTGCTGTAGTTTTAGGCTCAGTTATGTATATTGTTGAAGGTCAGCAAAATGGTTTTAATACACTTCCAGAATGTATATATTGGTCAATTGTTACTCTAACTACTGTTGGTTACGGTGATATTGTACCTGTTACCATATTAGGTAAGATTATTGCTACTTTTATTATGATTTTAGGTTATGGTATTATTGCAGTTCCAACTGGTATTGTGTCTGCTGAAATTGTTGAGGAAAAATATAAAAAAAATTAAAAGTTACATCCAATTGAAACATATAAGTTCCTAGGAGCTTGAACATATAAAGTTCTTGTCCCATCCGGGATATAGTCCCAGCTATCAGAATTTATCGATCCATTGTTAAAATAATAATTATCAGTTATGTTATTAACAAAAAAGGAGGCAAAGTAATTTTTAAATTTGTAGTCAATTCTTCCATTTATAATGAAATAATCATTTAATGATTCAGAGTTTTCAAAGTTAATATATGATTGACTTTGATATCTAGCTGATAGATTTATTGTGAAATTTTTTAATGAATAACTAAATTCTTGGTTGATTATCAATTTGGGTGTTAAAATAGGAATAAATTCAATTTCATCTTGTAATACCTTGCTATAATTGTAAGAGGAATTATTTGTGATTTTTAAATTTTTATTAAAATAATACTCACTAAAAAATTCTAATCCGGTTCTTATGCTATTGTCCACTCTAGATCTTAGGGCCAAGCCGCTTGGGCCTGTTTGTCCATTTAAAACTCTTTCGTTCTTAAAATCCATATAGAAGTAATTTAAGTTGATTGTTCCATTTGTGAAGGACTTTCTTATTCCTAATTCAATATTATTTACAAATTCCGCTCTTGTATCGATTAAATCATTTCCATATTGGGGTATAATATAATTAAAGTTAGTATCCATTGGTGCAATGTAATATAAAATATCATTGCCTTGGAACATGTCATACTTGGCAGGTTCTCTACCAATCCTAGCTAGACTAACATATAATAATCCATTATTGAAAGTTTCATAACTAATGCCAAATTTTGGATTTAAGAAATTCCATGAAATTTCTTTGAAGTCCATAATCTCGCTGTCATAGTCAAAGCTTGTTTGTCTATACTGAATATCGGCTGAAAAAAGAAGATTTCTAACTCTATATTCAATTTTACTAAACGCGCTAATCTCTTTTTTAAATCTGTCAACATCATTGAATATGGAGTTTGAAATTGCGTCAATTTCAAGAAAATTATTTTGATAAGCATTTCCATGCATTCCAAAATTCAATTTCATACTGTTATTTAAATATTCATAGTTACTAAAGAAACCCAAAAGGTGTGAGCTAATTTCATTTTTAGTAATTCCATAGCCTGTATCTCCATAATAATTATCTAAATCAAAATTCCACCAACCATTAGCTAAATTGTAATATAATGTTGAGTTTATTATAGTGTTTGAATTTATTAAAAATGTATTTTGAATTTTTGTTATTAATTGTGAAAAATCATCTTTTTCGTGTGGTGAATTAGCATTCGTTGTTCTTAAACAGTTAATATCTGACTCTGGAACAGCCATCCATGATAATTCATTTTCTTGATTTCCACCTAAAACACTAAATTTCCAAATTGATTTATCTAAAAAAAGTCCTGCATTAATATGTATTGACTGAGAGTTGTTAGAAGAATGGTCTTTATATCCATCAGAATAAATTTTAGAAATTCTTACATTTAGTGCTTTGTTTTTTTTGATTCCAGAATTGAAAGAAGCAAAAGTTCTCAATGTGTTAAAAGAACCGTATCCTAGACCAAAATGATAGTTTTCAGGACTACTTAATTTTTCAGAAAATAATTCAATGCTACCAGCATAGCTTGCATTACCATTTTTGGTGACACCAGCACCTCTTTGAATTTGAATGTCATCAACTGAATTCAATATATCAGCAAAATTTGAAAAATAGAAAGCTTGATCCATAGGATCATTTAAGGGTATGCCATCGATAGTGATATTTACACGAGTTTGATCTAGACCTCTTAATCTAAAGTATGAGTAACCTTGTGTATGTCCTCCATCAACACTGTAAGTTATAGATGGAGTATTGCTAATTAGCATCGCAGGTTCTTGACCGATTGATTTTTGCTTAATCTCTTGTTTTGAAATATTTTGATAATTAACTGGGCTTGATCCAGTAGCTTTAAATGTTGCATTGACTTCATTTAATTGTATGATAGTATCTAATGAGTTTTGAGCCAATATAATATGAATAGGTAATAAAAGAAAAGTAATAATATTTCTCATTGTATTAAAATTAAAAATTAATAATTCTTTCGGTGAATTACCACCACAAGTTCCATGGGTATATTCTCAGCTTATTTGCACCCCACAATGATGTTGCAATAATAATGATTTTTTTATTTACCAATGCAAAAATCCTGAAAAATAGAATCTAGAAGATGTTCATTTGATATTTCTCCAGTAATTTCTCCTAAAAACTGTAAAGCTCTTTTGATATCTATTGATAAGAATTCACCTGAAATATTAGATTTTAAGCCAGAATCAACATCCTTAATGGCCTTAATTGTATTAATTAAAGATTCAAAATGTCTTTGATTAATGATGATAACCTCATTGTTAAAATCTTGCCACTGTGCAAGACTTGATGCAATAATTTTAAATAATTCTTCAGTACCATTGCCTTTTTTTGCAGAGATATTAATTATTGGAATATTTTTAATTTTCTTGAAATTAATAGGTTGTTTATCTAAATCTAATTTATTACACAATATAATTAATACTGTTTCCTTGTTTAATGATTTTTGAATTTTTATTATTTCTTTTTCAATTTGATATTGATCAAAATCAGTTTTATCTATCATATAAAGAATAAATGCAGATGAATTTATTTTTTCATATGTTTTAGATATACCAATTTGTTCAATTTTATCTTTGGTTGTTCTCAGCCCAGCTGTGTCAATAAATCTTAATTTATAACCTTTAAATGTTATTATTTCCTCAATTGTATCTCTTGTAGTACCTTTAATTTCAGAGACTATTGCTCTTTCTTCATTAAGTAGTTGATTTAATAAAGTCGATTTACCAGAATTTGGATGTCCTACAATTGATATAGGAATACCATTTTTGATTACATTACCAATTTTAAAAGAATCAATTAATTTTTGAATTTTTTGTTTAATACTGATTAATAATAATAATAATTCTTTTCGATTGACAAATTCTACATCTTCTTGACTAAAATCTAATTCTAGCTCTATAAGTGAAGCAAATTTGATTAGTTTGTTTCTTAAGTTTTTTATTTCACTTGAAAACCCACCTCTCATTTGTTTTATAGCTAAGTTATGAGATTTTTCATTTTCTGATGAGATAAGTTCTGCAACTCCTTCTGCTTGGGATAAATCTAACTTGCCATTTAAAAAAGCTCTTAATGTAAATTCTCCTTTTTTAGCTAATCGACAATTATTTTGTATTAGTATTTGAATTATTTTTTCTTGTATATAAGTAGATCCATGACATGATATTTCTACTATATTTTCACCAGTATATGAGTGAGGAGATACGAAAGAAGTTATTACTACTTCATCTATAGTTTTGTGGTTTTCAATAATTTCTCCAACTAAAACCTGTTTAGATTTTATAGTAGAAATTTTTTTCTGATTATAGGCTTTAAAAATATTATTAGTATTATTGATAGCATCTAAACCAGAAATTCTTATAGTAGCTATTGCACCTTTGCCTTTTGCTGTTGAAATAGCACAAATTGTATCTTGATTCATTTTTCAAAAATTAATTTCCACAAATTTAATTTATTATTGTTAGTTAATATTTTATTATTAGTTGATTTATTTTCTAAGTTTGTGATTCAATAATTTTGTTATGAGTGTTTTAATAAATAAGGATTCAAGAGTATTGGTGCAAGGTTTTACAGGAAGTGAAGGTACTTTTCATTCAGCAGAAATGATAAAATACGGAACTAATATTGTTGCCGGTGTTACACCTGGAAAAGGCGGCCAGTTACATTTAGATAAACCAGTATTTAATTCTGTATCTGAAGCTGTTCAAGAAACTCAACCAAATGTTTCTATTTTATTTGTGCCACCCAAATTTGCCAAATCAGCTATTATAGAATCAATTAACTCAGAAATGGAGTTAATTGTATGTATTACGGAAGGTATACCAATTAGAGATATGATTGAAGTTAAGCATCGTTTAAACGAATCAAATTCTAGACTTATTGGTCCAAATTGTCCTGGAATTATTACTCCTGGAGAAATTAAGTTAGGTATTATGCCGGGTTTTATTCATAAAAAGGGTACTATTGGTGTTGTATCACGTTCTGGGACTTTGACTTATGAAGCGGTTGATCAATTAACAAAAGAGGGTTTAGGTCAATCTACATGTATTGGAATTGGGGGGGATCCTGTGATTGGTACCACTACTTGTGATGCTGTTAAAATGTTTATGAATGACCCGGAAACTAACGGTATTGTATTAATTGGAGAAATTGGAGGGCAAATGGAAAATGATGCTGCTTATTGGATAAAAAAGAATGGTACAAAACCAGTTGTTGGATTTATTGCAGGTCAAACAGCTCCTCCTGGCAGAAAAATGGGACATGCTGGTGCAATTGTTGGTGGCAAAGATGATACAGCAGCAGCTAAAATGCGTATTATGAGAGATTGTGGTATATCTGTTGTGGAATCACCAGCACATATTGGAAAAACTATGAAACAAATTCTGACATAATTATGAAATTATTAAAACAAAAAACTGCTATTGTCACTGGTGGTTCAAGAGGAATTGGAAGAGCAATTGTATTGAAGTTTGCTGAAAATGGCGCCAATGTAGTATTTACATATGTTTCTTCTGCCGAAAAAGCTAATTTAGTTGTGAAAGAGTGTCAAAAGTATAATGTTAAGGTTAAGGCTATTAAATCAGATGCTTCTGATTATAATTCTGCTGAAATATTAATAAATAACATATTAAAAGATTTTAATACAATTGATGTATTGGTAAATAATGCAGGTATTACAAAGGACAATTTATTATTACGAATGTCAGATACAGATTTTAATTCTGTTATGCATATTAATATGAGCTCTGTCTTTAATATGACTAAACATGTTCAGAGGACTATGTTAAAAGCAAGAGATGGGTCTATTATTAATTTAAGTTCTGTAGTAGGTGTTAAAGGAAATGCTGGTCAATCTAACTATGCGGCATCTAAGGCTGCAATTATTGGTTTTTCTAAATCTATTGCATTGGAACTTGGCTCCAGAAATATTCGATCTAATGTTATAGCTCCTGGTTATATAGAAACAGAAATGACAAATCGTCTTGATACAGATGTGGTTAATCAATGGAAGGAAAGTATCCCATTAAAAAGAACAGGTAATTCTGAAAATGTTGCTAATGTTGCATTATTTTTAGCATCTGATTTATCATCCTACATTACTGGGCAAGTAATTAATGTATGTGGAGGTATGGTAACTTAATTTTATGAAATGATATTTTGTAGCTCTCTTATTGTCAACTCAACAGTTTTTGAATTATTGGGTTGTTTTTTTTTGAGTCTTTTTTTAAGCTTTTTTTTATATAGAAAACATAGTAGTTTACAGGATGTTTCTAAATTAGTCAGGGGGGGATTATTTGTTTTAAGGTTTTGTGTTTTTTTTCTGCTTTTTTTCTTGTTATTTAATCCTCAATTGAGAAAAGCAGAAAAAATAGAAGAACATCCTATAATTGTATTTATGCAAGATAATAGTTCTTCTGTTAAATTAAATTCAGATTCCTCATATTACGAAAATACTTATTTGTTTTTTTTAGATTCTTTATTTAAAAATAAAAAATTAGATGTAGATGTTTTTTCTTTTGACCAATCTATCAATAAGGGTTTTTCAGATTTTTCTGGTGATTTCACAAATTTGTCAAATGTTTTAGATTATGTTTCAGATTTATATTCTAATCAAAATATTGGTGCATATATTCTAGCTTCTGATGGCATTTATAATAAGGGGCTCAATCCTTTGTATTTAAAAAAAAACTATAATGCTCCATTGTATACAGTATTACTTGGAGATACTACTATACGAAAGGATCTTTCAATTGTAAGTGTTAAGACTAATAAATTATCATATTTAGGTAATAGCTTTCCTGTTCAACTTAATATTAAAGCTCATCAAATGAATGGTGCTAATTTGAGTATTAAGGTTTTTGATAATACAGATTCTTTATTTAATAATCCTATATTTATAAAAAAATCTAGTATTGATAAGATTCATTATCATGAGAATGTTGAATTTTTTATATCACCAGATTCCCCAGGTTTACAATCTTATTCTGTCCATTTAGAGACTGATTCCTATGAAACTAATTTAATTAATAATCATGATGTTTTTCATATAGATATTATAGATGATAGACAAAAAATTTTAATATTATATTCATATCATCATCCTGATGTAACAGCTCTTAAACATAGTTTGGAGAGTTATGATCAATATCAAGTAGATACTGAGTGGGTAGAAAAAAAGAAAACATCGATGAGTAATTATCAAGACTATAATTTAATTATTCTTCACCAAGTGTCTGATTTTAGTCAAATAGATGATGTTAGTTTAAATGATGTGCCTGTTTGGTATATAATGGGTAAAAATTCTAATTTATCCCAACTAAATCAAATTCAAAATACTGTTTATTTTAATGATGCCAATCATGTTTTTGAATTTTCTGATTTTGTATTAAATGATAATTTTTCAACTTTTGTTTTATCAGATTCTTTAAAAGATTTTTTATCATTATCATCATCATTATTGGTTCCGTTTTTAGCCCCGGAATTAAATAATCTTACGGATGTTTTATTATATAAAAAAATAGGATCTTTAGATACTAATCAACCTATTTTATTTTTTTCAAAAAGTAAGCAAAAAGAAGCCTATTTATTGGGAGAAGGTTTATGGAGATTAAAATTAAACGATACGTATTTAAATAATAATAATCTACTTTTTAATACTTTTATTAGTAAGATTGTTCAGTCTTTATTATCAGATGATAAAAAAAAGCGATTACATATACATTACAATTCAATTCAGAGCTCTAATGCTAGAATTGTTTTTGAAGGAGAATTATATAATAAAAATTTTGAATTGATTAATTACCCTGAATTAAATTTAGTTATAAGTGATTCAGTGGACCAAGTATATAATTATCAATTAAATAGATTATCTAATACCTATTATTTAGATATAGTATTGCCTTTAGGCAGATATGATTTTTTAGCTACATCAGAATTAAATAATGAAATATTTACTGATGAGGGTAGTTTTGTTGTGGTAAATCCTAATTTTGAGGCTAAAAATACTATTGCGAATTATGAACTATTACATAACCTAGCAAGTTCACACAATGGTTATGTTACTACAATGGATAGTCTAGATCATTTATTACAAAGAATTAAGGATTCTTCTAGTTTTAAAGTGTCTTCCTATTTCAATTATAGTTTTAAATCTTTAATTAATTTTCAGTCTATATTAATATTATTATTGTTTTTATTATTTATAGAATGGTTAATAAGAAGACGTTATATCAATTTTTGATTATGTTTTCATATAGCTTGGATGCTGAATTAAAAAAATAAATATAAATTAGCTATAAATTGAATGAAAGTCTTTTGACTATGTTAGTAGAATTAAATATTGATTTCAATAGACTGGACAATTGATTTATTCAAATAAAATAACATTATAACAATTAAAAAATAATTATTATGAATCAAAAATTAAACCCAATTGCGCTTATTGGATTATTCGCAGCTATTTTTATTTTATTATTTGGCACTCGTGTAACCTATACTGTAGGGCCAGGCCAAAAAGCAGTAGTTTTTTATAGATTTGGCAAAGGATTAGATAAAGAAAATGTCAAAGATCAAGGCTTTCACTTTATAGCTCCTTGGAATGAAAAGTATATTTATAACGTGAGGATTCAGGAAGATTTATCAATCATGGAAGTTCTTTCTAAAAATGGATTAACAATTAGAACGGAATTGTCTTATAGATACAAGCCTGTCGACAATAAGGTTGGTTATGTTCATGATGATTTAGGAGTTAATTATCATGAAAATATTATTATCCCAGAAATAAGATCAGTTACCAGAGAGGTTATTGGGGAATATTTACCAGAAGAATTGTATTCTACTAAAAGAGAAGTGATTGAAGATGAAATTTATGAACGAACTAAAATTGCTTTATCTTCCAAAAATCTTTTGCTTGATGCAGTGTTAATTAGAGATGTAACTCTTCCAAAAACTCTACAAGATGCAATTGATAATAAGTTAAAGGAAGAACAAATTTCTTTGGAATATGATTTTAAATTAGTTCAAGCAGAGAAAGAGGCTCAAAAACAAATTATTGAAGCTGAAGGTAAAGCCAAGGCAAATAGAATTTTAAGTGCTAGTTTAACGGACAATATCTTAAGAGATAAAGGTATTGAGGCAACTTTAAAGCTTTCGGAATCTAATAACACTAAAATTGTTGTAGTAGGGTCTCCTGAAGATGGTTTGCCACTTATTTTAGGAAAATAATTAAGTTTAGAAATTAGATATTTTCTTTTCTAACATAAATAAATAATCCCTTTGTTTTGCAGCTTCGCTGAAATTCATTGAGATAGCAGCTTCGTTCATTTGTTTTTTAACTTGTCTAGCCTTCTTTTTTAGGTCTTTTAATGACATTTTATTAAGGGTGCTCTTGTCAATCATTTCTTTGTTTTCAATGGTGTTCTTTTTAGAAATGAAATTCTGCAAAGAAGAAATTTTCTTCACCAGAGGTTTAGGTGTTATCTTATTTTGTTGATTATATTTCTCTTGTATTTTTCGTTTACGATTATTATCCTTAATAGTTTCTTTTATAGAATCTGTAATTACGTCTGCGTATAATATACTAGTCCCTTCAATGTGTCTTGCTGCTCTTCCAATTGTTTGGATTAAAGATCTTTTTGACCTTAAAAAACCTTCTTTGTCAGCATCTAAAACAGCTACTAATGAAACCTCGGGTAAATCTAATCCCTCTCTTAGTAAGTTGACTCCAATTAAAACATCAATATTTCCTTGTCTTAAGTGTTTCATAATCTCTATTCTTTCTATTGTGTCAATATCTGAGTGTATATAAGTTGTTTTAATTCCTGCTTCAATTAAATAATCACTTAATTTTTCTGCCATCTTTTTTGTTAATGTAGTTACTAATGTTCTTTGTTTTTTATTAATTCTTATATTAATTTCATTGATTAAATGGTCTATTTGATTAGTTGATTTTTGAATTATAATATTTGGTTCTAATAGTCCAGTAGGTCTTATTAGTTGTTCAACAATAACGCCATGACATTTTTCTATTTCATAGTCTCCAGGAGTTGCGCTTAAGAACACAATTTGTTTTTTTATATTTTCAAATTCTTCAAAGTTAAGAGGTCTATTGTCTAGTGCAGATGGTAGTCTAAAACCATAATCCACTAATGTTTTTTTTCTAGATTGGTCTCCTCCATACATTGCTTTTACTTGAGGAAGTGTCACATGACTTTCATCAACAATTAATAGAAAATTTTCAGGAAAATAGTCCATAAGACAAAAGGGACGTTCATTTTCTTGTCTTCCGTCTAAATATCTCGAATAGTTTTCTATTCCACTACAATATCCTAGTTCTTTAATCATTTCTATATCATAGTTAACTCTTGATTTTAGACGTTCAGCTTCTTGTATTTGTTTATGATTAATTAAATGAGTGAATTGTGTTTCTAATTCATTTAATATCTTGGGAATCGCATTTTGTATATTTTTTTTTGATGTTACAAATATATTGGCAGGTGAGATGTTTAGATTTTGTATATCAATAGTTGTATCCTGTATATAATTCACTTGTTGAATTTTTTCAATTTCATTACCCCAAAATGTAATTTTATAATAAACATCAGCATTACTTGGGTGAATTATAATTGTATCTCCTACCACTTTAAATTCCCCATGTTGTAATAATATGTTTTCAGTTCTTGTATATAATGCTTCAATTAAATAAGTAATCAAATTTTTTCTTTCAAGTTTTGTATTTCTATTTATTTGAATTGATTTTTCTTTGAAGAAATTAGGGTTTCCTAAGCCATATATACAAGAAACTGATGCTATTACAATTACATCTTTTCTGCCTGTTAATAATGATGTTGTAGTGTTAATTCTAAATTTTTCTATTTCTTCATTAATTGAAAGATCTTTTTCTATATAGGTGTTGGTTGCAGGTAAGTAGGCTTCAGGTTGATAATAATCATAATATGAAACAAAATACTCCACGGAATTTTTTGGAAAAAAATTTTTAAATTCTTCATATAATTGTGCAGCTAATGTTTTATTATGACACAATACTAAAGTAGGAGTGTTATGCTGGGCAATCACATTAGCCATTGTAAATGTTTTTCCAGATCCAGTGACGCCTAATAGGCATTGTGCATTAATTTGATTTTTTAAACCATTTAGCAATTTATTTATAGCTTCTGGTTGATCACCAGTTGGAGAATATGTGGATTTTAATTCAAACATAATCCTTAGTAATTAAATGATTCCATATTTCCCAAGCTTTCTCTGCTTGTTTAATAAGCATCTGTTTACCATTGATGACTTGCGCACCTTGTGCTTCGGCTTTTTTTAAAAAAAGAGTTTTTTTGGGATTATATATTAAATCAATACAACAGTGTTTATTGGTAATTAAATTATAAGGTATTTTAGGCGCATTATTAATGATTGGATATTGACCTAAAGGAGTAGTATTAATTATAAGTTTGCAATCATCCATCATATTATTAATTTCGGAATATTTTTTCATATTAATTCTGGGTTTTCTAGAAACTATACAATATTTAATTTGTTTTAATTTTAAACTATACGATATAGTTTTAGATACGCCTCCAGATCCTAATATCAATGCTTTTGGATTGTTTATATTCAAATTGTCTAATATACTTTGAAAACCAATAAAGTCTGTGTTAAAGCCTATTTTTTCATTTTTTGAGTTAATAAAAACTGTATTGACTGATTTTGTGATAGTAGCTATTGGTCCTAATTTATCTATATATTGGATAATAATTTCTTTATAGGGACTTGTTACATTAAATCCAATGAGCTTTTTATTTTTTATTAACTCATCAATTAGCTTTATGTGGTTTAAAGGTAATAATGAATATGAAAAGTTTTTGATTTTGTTATTTTGGAATTTTTTGTCAAAATATGCTTTTGAAAAAGAATGACTAAGATTTCCCCCAATTAACCCTAGATTATACATTTTTATATTTTCTTCCTATATGTTCAATGCCAATTATTGTTATGAATCCAAGTAATATAAGTAAAACTGAAAATACATCATTTATATTGCTAAATTCAGGCGTTTTTAGAATGTTTAGTTCTGGGTGTTTCCATGGCCATATCCAAAGCAATGAGCCTATTATAAATCCTGTTAAAGTTGCAAATGTTTTACTTCTATGTTTTGATATTAACCATTTGATTGATCGACTAAATAGTAGGATGCTAAACACATGCCCCAAAAGGAAAACAATAAATATTAGCAAGTAGTTTCTAAATTCCTCTATGTTATTTCCAGACAAATAATTTTGAATATTTCTCGGATTAAATATGATTAGTATTTTGGACATTAATAGTTCATAATTTCCCAAAAGCACTAGTAGGTATGAACCTGACAACCCCGGAATCAGCATACCTAAAACTCCAATACTTCCACATAAAAAAACAAAAAATAGATTTTGATTTTCTCCCATATGGGGATTGGCTAAAAAAATAGCTAGAGATATCATGAATCCTATTATTCCTAATAAATATTCTGACAAGTTCCATTTTTTCACATACTTAGATACATACCAAGAAGAGATGCCAATGATACCAAAAAAATATGACCAAGTGTACTTTGCAAAATGCTCGAATAAATATTCTAGTAAATTAGCCATTAACATATAACTACTAATGATACCAATAGAAATTGATATTAGAAAATTCAATGAAATATGTTTTTTGACACCCTGGAAATTAAAATCTCTAATTAATTTTAATAATTGGATATCAAATTTTGTAATAATATTAATTATTTTCTCATAAATCCCCAAAATGACTGCTAATGTAGAACCAGATATACCGGGTATTATATTTGCAATTCCAATAATGATTCCTTGTAATATATGAATTAGAAATGTCTTCAATTTATCTGTTGTATTTATTTTAAATTTTTATATGCAGAGTAGCCACCAATTAGGTTGTATACATTTTGAAAATTAAATTTTTTTTTGAGCATATAGACTACAGCAGCAGCACGTCTACCAGATTGGCAGTATATGACTACAGTCTTATCGTTACTAATTTTTTGTTTTGATTCAAGAATCTGACCCATAGGAATATGGATGGATTGAATGTGACCATTTTCATATTCGTATTTTTCCCTAATATCAATTATTTGAACTTTGTTTTTTTCAAGTTTCAATAAGTCTTTTATTGTAATTTCATTCATCTTATTTCATAAAATTAAAAAAAGTATCTCCTCTAAGACCTAATCTAAGACATTCTAAAGGAATAACATCATTTGTTCCAATATTACCTAGATTAACATTTGGACCTAGTAGTTTAATAAAAAATACTTGTTGCTGTTTTTTAGGAGCTTCCCATAAAATTTTTTCCTTAGGTATTTTAGTTAAAATTTCTTCAATTAAATCTGATCTAACTTCTCCTCCGCTCCGATATAATCCAACATTCCCACTTTCTCGTGCTTCTGCAATAACTTTCCATGAGCCTGCTTCTAATTCTTTTGCCATAAGTTCTATCCATTTTGAAGGGGCTAGAATTTTATTAGAGCTTTTATATCCTACTTCAGAGAATACAGTTATATTTTGATTAGCAAGCTGATTTATATATTCACATTTTTTATTATGGTCCATTTTGATACTTCCATCAGATATTTCTACAGTATTTAATTCTAGCTCTTTTATAAGATTACAATATTCTGTAAACAAATTTCTGGCAATATATGCCTCAAATAATGTCCCTCCTAGATATATTTTTATATTATGTTTTTTATATAATTTAATTTTTTTAGATATATTTTTACTTATTAGTGAGGTGCCAAAACCAAATTTGATAATATCAATAAAACCTTCACTTGTTTCCATTAAACCCTCAGCTTCGACTGTAGATATGCCTTTATCCATAACCATTGTTAAGCCTTTTTCTCTTGGTTTTATAGTTCTCTCAGGTATATTTTGCAATTCAATCATAAAATATTATCTATTAGTTCAGTATGTGCAAAAGTATTAAAATGATAAGATTCTGTGGTTATTTCTGTTAAAAAGTTATTTACATTTGTTTAGTTAAATTGTGATATGACTTTAATTAAATCTATTTCTGGGATAAGAGGCATTATTTATGATGATGATTCGGAAGGCTTGTCTACTATTGAAATTACAAATTGTGTGAAGCAGTTCATAATGTGGATTAATAAAAAAAATCCTATCAACAATAAAATTGTTGCCTTGGGTCGTGATGGAAGAGTTAGTGGAGCTCAAATATGTGAATTAATTAAATCCATATTAACTTCTCATGGGCTTAATGTGTTAGATTTAGATTTGACTACAACTCCTTCTGTACAGTTGGCGATTATTTCTGAGAACTGTGTTGCTGGGATAATGGTTTCAGCTAGCCATAATCCAATTAGCTGGAATGGCTTGAAATTTTTAAATAAAAGTGGGGAGTTTTTATCTAAAAAAAATGCTCTTGAAGTTTTTAATATGGAAATAGATGCACAACCTACATCTATTAATCAGGGAGATGTTGTTAAAATAGATTATAAAGAGAAACATATTCAATCTGTTTTAGATTTAATCGATGTTGATGTACAAAGAATTAGATCAAAAGGTTTTCGAGTTGTAGTAGATGGAATTAATTCGTCTGGTGGTGTTTATGTACCTTATTTATTAAAAAAAATAGGTGTTGAAGTAATCGAGATTAATTGTGATGCAAATGGACAATTTGCTCATAATCCTGAACCTTTACCAGATAATTTATCCCAACTTGCTAGCACTGTAACTGATAATCAGGCTGATTTTGGTATTGCTGTTGATCCTGATGTTGATAGATTGGTTTTAGTTTGCGAAGATGGTTCTTTTTTTGGTGAAGAAAATACAATTGTTGTAATTGCCAAATATATACTTCAAAATTATCCTGGTAATAGTATCGTTTCTAATTTATCTACTACTAGAGCAGTGCAAGATATAGCGCAAGAATATAATGCACAGCATTTTGAATCTCCTGTAGGAGAAAGTAATGTGGTAGATTTAATGAAACAAAAAAAGTCTATCATTGGCGGAGAGGGTAGTGGTGGAATTATTTTTGCTCCATCACATCACGGGAGAGATGCTTTAGTGGGTATAGCACTTTTCTTATCTTATGTATCTAGTGTTAATTACTCTGTTAAACAAATAAAATCTTTACTTCCAAGTTATTATATGATTAAACATAAATTTGTTTTACAAAGAGATACACACTTTGAGTTTAGTGATTTTGTTAATTTTAAAATTAAATTTTGTCAAAACAATAAGTTAAATTATACATTAATTGATGGTATTAAAATTTATTATCAATGTGGTAGTTGGTCTCATATTAGAATGTCTAATACAGAGCCTCTAATTAGGTTAATTGTTGAATCAAAAAGTGAAGAAAGAGCATTAGAAATTAAATCCTTATTAATTAAAGAAATAAATATATTAAGTACATGAAAAAAGTTTATTTAGATAATGCAGCTACTACAGAGTTGGATGCCGAAGTCTTAGATGTCATGTTAAGTTCTATGAAAACCGATTATGGTAATCCTTCTTCTTCACATTCGTTTGGTAGAAAAACTAGATCAGTAATAGAAACCTCTAGAAGGTCAATTGCGGATTTATTAAATGCAGATGCATCTGAAATTTTTTTTACTTCTGGCGGGACAGAAGCAGATAATATGGCTATTAGAGGCGCAGTTAGAGATGCGGGAGTAAAGCACATTATCACATCTAAAATAGAACATCCAGCAGTAGTAAATACAGTTGCTCATTTAAAGAATAAGGGTAAGGTAAGTGTGGATTATGTTAATTTAAACGAAAATGGTGTAGTTGATTTAATTCATTTAGAGGAGTTGTTATCTAATAACACAAACACTTTAGTGAGTTTAATGCATGGGAATAATGAAATTGGAAATTTATTAGATATAGAATCAGTTAGTTTATTATGTCAAAAACATGATGCACTATTTCATTCAGATACTGTTCAAACTGTAGGTCATTATGTTTTTGATTTAAAAAAAGTCAAAATTGATTTTTTGACTTGTTCCGCTCATAAATTTCATGGTCCTAAAGGTGTTGGTTTTTTATATATTAATAAACAAGTAAATATTACACCTTTAATTCATGGTGGTTCTCAAGAAAGGGATATGAGGGCAGGAACAGAGTGTGTTTATGGTATTGTGGGATTAGCTAAAGCTATGGAAGTAGCATATAGAGATTTGTCAATGCATAGAAAGCATATTGAGCAATTAAAAAAACACATGATTAATGAGCTTAAAAACAAACTATCTTTTATTGCATTTAATGGTACGTCCTTAGACTTGAACAATAGTTTATATACTGTTCTTAGTCTTTCTTTTCCTAGGCAAGATTATGATGATTTACTGCTTTTTAATTTAGATTTATTAGGTGTTTCATGTTCTGGTGGTAGTGCATGTAGTTCTGGTAATATAAGTCAGTCACATGTTATATCTCAAATCAAAACACTAGACGGGCCTGTGGTTCGCTTTTCGTTTAGCCGCTATAATTCTATAGAAGATATAAATTTTGCTATAAAACAGTTAATATCGTTATTTAGTTAGTAATAATGTAGTCTGCGAACTTTTGATATATATTTAGCAAGCCTTATCACTTGTTTTGTATATCCAAACTCGTTGTCATACCATATATAAAGTATAATATTTTTACCATCTTTTGAAACTATAGTTGCAGGTGAATCAAAAATAGATGCGCCTGCACTTCCAATGATATCACTGGACACTAATTCAGGATTCATAGAAAATTTAATTTGATTTACTAGTGGCCCCTCTAATGCAGCTTTTCTTATGAGTTCATTTACACTTTCAAAGGTCATGTTCTCTTTTAGTTCTAAATTAATTATTGCTAATGAACCATTTGGGGTTGGGACTCTTATAGCATTAGCAGTTAATTTATTTGACAGTTCTGGAATAACTTTAGTCACAGCCTTACCTGCTCCAGTTGAAGTGATTACCATGTTGACCGCAGCAGATCTTCCTCTTCTGTTTTTACTATGCATATTGTCAAGTAAATTTTGGTCATTGGTATAAGCATGAATAGTTTCAATGTGGCCTTTGATTATAGTGTTATTATCACTAATTACTTTAAGGATGGGTGCAATTGCATTAGTTGTACATGATGCAGCTGATAGAATTATATCTTTATCAAGATTGACAATCTCTTGGTTTACACCATATACAATATTTGGTATTCCAGAACCTGGAGCAGTCAGTAATACTTTACTTACCCCCTTAATATGTAAATGTTGTTTTAAGCCCTCATAGTCTTTAAACACTCCAGTATTATCAATAAGGAGTGCATCGTTAATACCATATTCAGTTAGTGAGTTTTTTGACTCTTCGTCAAAGAATTTAATTTTTTGACCATTTATAATTACAGATAATTCTTCGTAGTTAATTTCTATAGAGCTTGAGAAATTTCCGTGAACAGAGTCTTGGCGTAATAAAGCACATCTTTTATCTAAAGAATCAGCATCAATTTTCCTTACAATCACGCCCTTTAATCTTAATTGTTGACCTTTACCAGCTTGTTTTATTAATTCTCGAGCACACAGTCTTCCAATTCTTCCAAATCCGTAAAGAACAACATCTTTAGAGATTTGTTTTTTGTCGTTAGAGTTTTTAATAAAACCAATTTTTTGATTTAAAAACTCTTTTTGACTTTGAAATTCATCTTGTTGTTCTAGATATTCAAATGTGAGCTTGCCGATATCAATTTTTGCAGGTGCTAAATCCATGTCTTCTAAACTTGCTGCTAAGCTAGCAGAATCAAAGATATTAATAGGTTTTTGCACAAAATTGGCAGCATACTGGTGAAGTCTTAAAATATCTGATACATTTTCGTCTATTAAATGTCTTCTAAACAATACAAGTTCAATACCTTTTGTATACAGTAGATTACTTACAGAGTTAATTAGTTTAGTAGCTGCTTTTTTTTCTGAAATAAAATCTTCTAATTTTTCTGAATAGTTTTGTTTCATATTAGTTATATTATGAGGTGTTAGATGTATTGTTTTATGCTTACGTAAAAGTAGTTTTTTATTTAATTATTTTTGTGTTTCTTATATATTTATTTATGTTAAACTATTCTAAATATAATTCTTGTGGTAATGATTTTATTATAATTGACGATAGACAAGAAAAATTCCTCAATCAAAGTGGTGGTTCTGACTCTTCTAATCGCACTCAATTATATATACAATCCTTGTGTAATAGAGATAATGGTATAGGTGCTGATGGTTTGATTCTTTTACAGTTATCTCAACAGCCCAATAGTTTATATCATATGGTTTATTTTAATTCTGATGGATTAGTGTCATCATTTTGTGGTAATGGTAGTATGTGTTGTGCTCATTTTGCATCTTCTCTTGGTATTGCTGGTAAGCAATCTATTTGTTGTGGTAAATTTGATACTAATACAGGATTATTTTCTTTTGAGGTAAATTTCCAAACTAATAAAGCCCAGGTATCTCTAGTCGATGTTAAAAACATTAAAATTGACCCTCATGGGATTTTTGTAGATACTGGCTCTCCACATTATGTAGTGTTTAAAGAACAAATTAATAATATCGATGTAAATAAAGAAGGTGCTGAGATTAGATATAGTAGAAGATTTGAGCAAAAAGGCACTAATGTTACATTTGTTTCATGTATTAATCAAAAAATATCAATTAGAACTTATGAAAGAGGGGTGGAAGCAGAAACTCTTTCATGTGGAACAGGTGCAGTAGCAGCGGCCTTGTGTGCATCTTTAAAGAATTTGATATTAGATTATCAGGTTTCAGTCAAGACTCAAGGAGGTTATTTAAAGGTCAGTTTTAATAGAGAGTCTGATATTTTTTCTAACATCTATCTTCAATCAATAGTTGAAAAAAATTTTGAAGGAATTTTGCCAAAAATATGAAGTATTCTCAAATCTATATATTCTGCTGCATTCTCCTTTCTTGTAATAATAATCAAGAGTATTGGGTTTTAAACAGAGAGGCTGATTATGTAGGCATGAATCAGTGTGCTGCGTGTCATCAAGATCATTATACAAACTTTATTAATACAGGTATGGGCAAGTCTATTCGACCCGCATTACCAAAATATAGTTCGTCAGATTTTACAAGTCAATTATATGATTCAATATTAAATTTTGTTTATCATCCTCACTGGATTTCTGATAGCTTATATGTTACAGAGTATAAACTATCTTCTAATAATGATACAATACATTCCCTCAATTATTCAATTGACTATATAGTTGGGTCTGGTCATCATACTAACTCTCATCTTTATTTAAATAATGGGTATTTATATCAGGCTCCAGTAACTTATTATACTCAAGATTCTATACTGGACTTTCCTCCTGGGTTTGAAAATAATAAAAATAGTAGATTTTCAAGAAAAATGGGCCTAGAATGTATTGCATGTCATAATGCATATCCAGATTTTGTTTTGGGTTCGGAAAATAAATATACTGCTATGCCAACAGGTATTGACTGCGAAAGGTGTCATGGTCCTGGAGAGTTACATGTAGAAAAAATAAAAAATGGGAATTTGACGGATACAGCGAAATATCCTGATCACAGTATAGTTAACCCTGCTAATTTAAGTGTTGAATTACAAAATGATTTGTGTGCACGTTGTCATTTGCAGGGTAATGCGGTTTTAAAACCAAATAAATCTTTTTTTGACTTTCTTCCTGGTATGCGTTTAAGTGATGTTATGGATGTTTATTTGCCTCGTTATTCTAATTCTGATAATGATTTTATTATGGCATCACATGTTGATAGAATGAAATTAAGTGCCTGTTATATTGAATCTAAAGAACAACTCTCTTGTGTTAGTTGTCATAACCCTCATTTATCTGTGCATAAAGTTCCTGATAATTTTTTTAATTCCAAATGTCTAGATTGTCATATTAATCATGATTGTAAAGAGGAAACAGATCGTAAACTAGAAGTTGATAATGATTGTGTTTCTTGTCATATGCCCAAATCTACAACTACTGATATTCCACATGTGAAAATTACAGATCACAAAATTGTTATTCCTATCAAGGATACTATTGTCAATACTGATAATTTAAATAAAGAATTTCTTGGTTTGGAATGTGTCAATAATAAATTTCCTAATAATTTAAGTGTCATTCAAGGTTATCTTCAACAGTATGAAAGATTCAATCCACATCCCTTTTATTTAGATTCTGCTGCAAACTATTTAAGTAAAATCCAATTAGATACTAGCCAAGGTATCTATGTACACATTTATTACTTGTTTTTAAAAAAATCATATCATACAATTATTGAAAAGGTTAAAAAAATAGGTTTAGATGTTTTATTAAATGATATTTTAATTCACAGGGATTACAGTAATAAAGATGCTTGGACATCTTATAGGATTGGAGAGTCATTTATTAATGAAAATGATATAGAAAGTTCTTTTTTATTTTACCAACAAGCTGTTAAATTGGCACCATATAATTTAGAATTTAGAAATAAGTATGCTATTTCTTTATTTAAAATGGGTAGGATTGAGTTTGCAATTGATGAATTTAATTTTATCATCAATGAAGACAATAAATTTGCTTTAGCATATGCAAATTTAGGTTTTTTGTATTTTTCAATTGGTGATTATCCAAAAGCATTTAATTATTACAATCTAACTTTAAAATTAGATCCTTACCATAAAAAAACTCTTATTAATAAAGCACAATTATTATTATTTGAAAATAAGCAAAAAGATGCGTTTATTTGTTTAAAACTATTATTGGAACAAGATCCTGATCATCAAGAAGCTTTAATTCTTTTAGAACAAATCAATGAGATATAGTTTAATTTTTGGGTTTTTATTATTATCAAGTACTTCATTAATATTTTTCTTGAAAAACGAGTATTTTGAAAGGTCTATTGTTGAAGAAAATATAGAATTTTTGATCTATAAAAACATGCCGTTTGAAGAGCTAGTTATTAAATTAGATTCGATTTCTTCAGATTTAAATCCATTGGCTAAAGTTTTTTTTAATCAATTTCTTGAAAAGAAAAGACTTCAATACTGGTATGCTCCAGGCAGATATTTAATGTTAAAAGATTCATCTTTAAATGATATAGTTAATAAACTTAGATCGCGTTCACAAGATCCACTAAAGTTAACTTTTAATAGTATGGATGATGTTTCATCTGTTTTCTCCATTATGGAATCTATGTTGGATCTAGATTCATTGGCTATGATTAATTTTTTCGATTCAATTCAATATCCTCTAGATAGTTTATATTTATTATTAATCCCAAATACTTATGAATTATATTGGGATATCACGCCGAAAGCATTTTTCAAAAGGATGCACTTTGAGTACAATAATTTTTGGACTACCAAAAAAGTTAATGCTGCTAAAAAAAATAATTTATCTAGGCATGAAGTTTTTGTATTAGCCTCAATTGTTGATAAGGAAGCGAGCCATTTTGATGAGATGCCTATAATTGCAGGTTTATATATTAATCGAATCAAAAGGGGATGGCCATTAGCTGCTGATCCAACAATTGCTTACATATGGCGTAAAGAATATAGTCAATCTTTAAGACGTATTAGAAATAAGCATATTGAAAAAACAAAAAAATCTAAATTTAACACCTATCACAATACTGGACTTCCTCCTTTTCCAATTTGTGTTCCTAGTATTCAGGCTATTGATGCAGTATTATACCCAAAAGATCATGATTTTTTATACATGTGTGCTAGGCCTGATAATTCTGAATATCATAATTTTGCTAAAAACCATTTTGAACACTCCGCTAATGCTGCTGCATTTCATGCCTGGTTAAATAAGAGAAAGATTTATTAAATTTTTTATAAATTTGTCATCTATTTTTAAATTGTTCTTTGAATTATTTTCATAAATCGCCTTATCGCTTTCAAAGGAAAGAGGAAAGTCCGGACAATATAGAGTACCATACTTCTTAACGGGAAGGGTCTTTAATTTTAAAGATACAGATAGTGCCACAGAAAATAACCGCCATAATTTTATGGTAAGGGTGAAAAAGTGAGGTAAGAGCTCACTAGGTTTAATAGTGATATTAAATTTGGGTAAACCTTATGGATTGAAAGATCAAATATACCAAGGTGTCCTTTTGTACTAAGAGTTACTCGCTCAATCTTGGAGGGTAGATCGATTGATTATATTAGTGATAATATAACTAGATAAATGATAAGGGTCTTTACTTGTAAAGATACAGAATCCGGCTTATAGATTTATGTAAATTTAAGGGAGCTTTTTGCTCCCTTTTTTTTTAATGCAAACCTGCTAAATATCGTTCAGCATCTAGTGCCGCCATACATCCACTACCGGCAGCTGTTATAGCTTGTCTATATATTGAGTCTTGAGCGTCACCACTTGCAAATACTCCAGGTAGATTTGTTAGTGAACTATCAGGTTTAGTAATTAAATAGCCAACTTCATCCATATCTAATTGATTTTTAAATATTTCTGTATTAGGGTTATGTCCAATTGCTAAAAAGAAACCTGTAGCTTTAATAATTTTTAACTCATTTAATTTAGTGTCTTTTACTTTAATTTGATTAACAGTATTATCCCCCATTACTTCAACTGTTTCGTGATTAAATAGAAGTTCTAAATTTTTTGTATCAAACACCCTTTTTTGCATAATTTTTGAAGCACGCATTTTATCACTTCTAACTAATAAATAAACCTTATTACATAAATTGGCTAAATAAGTTGCTTCTTCAGCTGCGGAATCACCACCTCCAACTACTACCACATCTTGATTTTTAAAGAAAAAACCGTCACAAACAGCACATGCAGAGACACCAGATCCCATAAATTTTTGTTCAGAAGGTAGTCCTAAGTATTTTGCTGAAGCACCAGTTGAAATAATAACAGTTTTTGCTAGAATTTCCTCTTTATTGTCAACAATAAGTTTATGCACTCCCCCTTTTTTTTGTGTTAATTCAACTTTTGTCACTGTTCCAAAAATAACTTTAGTACCAAATCTTTCAGCTTGTTTTTGAAAATCTTCCATCATTTTTGGACCAGTAACACCACTTGGATATCCAGGGTAATTTTCCACATCATTAGTAGTGGTGAGTTGTCCACCAGGTTGTATACCTTGGATTAATACGGGGTTTAAATTTGCTCTAGAAGCATATATGGCTGCTGTATATCCAGCTGGTCCGGAACCAATGATGGCACATTCAATAATTTTCATAATAGTTATATTTTAGCTTTGAAACTATGGTTTATAATTCAATTTCGACAAATTTAAAAAACTTTCACTTTTATTATAATAATTTTATCACAAGAAAAAAATTCTTAACTATATTTGCTAGCATTATTAATAGGTAGAATTTTAGAAGTTTTGCATAAAAGAACAGCTTTTTATTCTTTACATCAACTCAATAATGCTAAGTTAGTGCCTTTTGCTGGGTATATCATGCCAATTCAATATAAGGGGGTTATTTTTGAACACAATACTGTCCGTTCGAATGTAGGGGTCTTTGATGTGTCACATATGTGTCAGATTATAATAGAAGGTGATTCTGCACCTGATTTAGTTCAAAAAATAACTACTAATGATGTGGAGAAATTAATGGATGGTGATATCCAGTATTCTTGCATGCTTAATAAAAAAGGGGGTATTATCGATGATTTACTTGTTTATAGAATCTCATGTAATAAATATATGTTAGTTGTTAATGCATCTAATGCTCAAAAAGATTTTCAATGGATTTGCTCTAATAATAATTACAACCTCTCAATTAGCGATATAACCTCTGAAAGAGGTTTATTAGCTGTTCAGGGTCCTAAGGCATTACAATTATTACAGAATTTAACTCCTATTTCATTAGATTCGATTCCATATTATAAATTTAAAATTGGAAGACTTGCTGATTGTGAAGATGTTATTATTTCACGTACTGGATATACTGGTGCTGGTGGTTTTGAAATATATATGAAACAAGAATACGCAGAAATAATTTGGAAGAAAATTTTTTCTATCAATCAGGATATACAGCCAATTGGCTTAGCTGCTAGAGACACACTTAGATTAGAGATGGGTTATTGCTTATATGGCAATGATATAACAGAGGAAATAACACCAGTTGAAGCTGGTTTATTATGGATAGTAAAAAGAAACACCGATTTTATAGGAAAAAGTAGTATTGTAAAACAGATTGAAAATGGAGTAACTAAAAAATTAGTAGGATTTCTTTTACAGGAAAAAGGTGTGCCTAGACAAGGTTATGAAATTTTAGATATTAATCATCAAATAATTGGCAGAGTTACATCTGGAACTATATCTCCTTCACTCAATCGACCATTAGGCATGGGATATGTAATTACCGAGGAAGCTTCTATTGGAAACAATATATTAATAAAAATTCGCAATAAAACATTAAAAGCTATCATCGTGAAGCGTCCATTTTATGAAGAATAATACTAAAAGAAATATTGATATTTGTTTCACTCCTTCGATGATTGATTTGTTTGACCTAAGACTTAAAAAGGTAGTTGTTATTGATGTTTTTCGAGCAACTTCTGCTATGTGTGTTTTTTTAAATAATGGGGGAGATCGTGTCTTTTCACTTTCGAAGGTTGAGGATGCTTTGAAAATGAAACATAATTTCAGCACAGAATCTTTTTTGTTTGCTGCTGAAAGAAATGGAAGTATTGTCTCAGGTTTTGATTTAGGTAACTCACCTTTGTTGTATGATGGTAAAAATTTTGATGGTATTTCCCTGGCTATTACTACTACAAATGGAACAAAGGCAATTGAAAAATCTAAAAAAGCAGGTAATGGTATTTTATTAGCTTCATTTTTGAATATTAGTGCTGTAGTTGACCATATCAATAATGTTGATAATAGTGATGTACTTATTGTTTGTTCTGGTTGGAAAGGTAGATTTTGTATTGAAGATGCTTTATTAGCAGGCTTCTTGTCACAGAAACTATTAGAAAATCAAGAATTTTATTCTAATTCTGATTCGGTTTTAATGTCAAATAATTTATATGATTTATCAAAAAAAAATTTACATAATTTTTTATTAAAATCGTCTTACAAACAAAGAATGGATTTAGATGAAGATATTAAGTATTGTTTGCAAGTTGATATTATGCGTTGTGTGCCTATTTGGTCACCAATAGAATCTGTGCAAGCGGATAATTTATACTCAGGATTTTTCACCAGTAATGAAATTAAAAAAACATGAAATTTGTTTCAAAAGAAGATGTTCACAAATATCCTTTAATTGATTTTAATGGAACCATCCATTTAATTGACAATCTAAAAGATGTTTCTCAGTGTTTTAAGAAAATTTCAAAAGCCAGTATTATTGGATTTGACACAGAAACTAAACCCTCTTTTAAGAGGGGAGTTCATTATGATGTTTCTTTGGTTCAGTTGTCAGTTGATAACGATGTTTACTTATTTAGAATTAATAAAATAGGTTTATTGCAGGAGCTCATAGATGTTTTTAATAACCCTGATTTAGTTAAAGTTGGGATAGATATTAAGAATGATCTTCTGGGCTTGCAAAAGATAAAAAAATTTAATCCACTCAATTTTCTTGACCTAAATCAATTAGCGAAAAAAAATAATTTTCAAAGTATTGGTGCTGTTAAATTGACAATTATGTTATTGGGGTATAGAATTAGTAAGAAGCAAAGATTGTCAGATTGGAATTTAGATATACTTACAGAGCAACAAAAAAACTATGCTGCGATTGATGCATGGATATGTCCTAAGATACTTGATGCGTTTAAACATAAAAATTATTTATTGTCATAATGCCATGATATTTTTTGGTTTAGTATTCTGACTATTTTTTTTGTGTTTCTTTTTAGAAAGCCTAGTCCTTTGTAAGTTCTAATAAATTTTGGGTATGGTTTTTTAAGTTGCTGTATTTTAGAGTCATTTAAAACTAATGCATCAAATTTCAATTTACCTTGAGTTTGTCCAAAATACATAATAATAATCTCTTTTTTTAGTTTTGTTTTTTCTTCATTACTAAGATTATAGTCTTCGTTATTTTTAAAAACATGTTCAAAATTTTTATTTATAATTTCTTTAGAATAATTACTGTAAAAAAAATATACCGGGCAAAAATCCCAATCTTCTGTGAATGTTTTTATAATTTCTCTGTTTTTTTTTGTTTGCTTTATTTTTTCTTTATTTGCAAGATGATGGTGGCCTTGTTCTCTATGATAGTTTATAATGTGTTCATTTGTTTGTAATCGTACTATAATTGCACTTTGTGGTAAATTTTGAATTAAATTTTGTGCTAATACATAATAATTATTTAAAGTAAAAATTAAACAGAAGAGCAGTATTTTTTTCATATTATAGTAAATATATTAAATTACCCATTTAAATCACTTAATATGCCTAGAATCAAATTGCCTATCCCTAAACAAAAACATTTTTCAACTACAATGTTTCTAAGAATTTATGATATGAATTATGGTGGTCATATGGGTAATGATTCTGTTCTAAGTATAGTCCATGAAGCTAGAGTTCAATTTTTGAATTATTTAGGGGTAAGCGAAAAAAACTTTTATGGCTCAGGCTTATTAATGGCAGATAGTGCTATAATTTATAAAAAAGAAGCTTTTTATGGTGAGCAATTAAATATTGAAATTACTGTTTCAGATTTAAACAAATATGGTTTTGATCTTTTTTACTTGATTTGTAATGCAGCAAACAAAGAGATTGCTAGAGTTAAAACAGGTTTGGTTTGTTATAATCATAATATGAAAAAACTAGTTAAATTACCAGATGTATTTTATAGTCAATTTTGTTAGATATGCAATATTTGATTTTTTTCTTGTATTGATTTCTTTTTTATTTTTTTTTAAAGTAACTTTTTGATCATTACAAGTAATATTTTTTAAAATTTAAAGTGTGTTTTGAGAGTAATTCTAATTGTAACTTCTTTATTCCTGTTTGTGTCATTTTCTATACACAAAAATATTTCTTTGGATACATCATCTAAACCTATTTATTATAATTCTGAAACTTTTAATTGGGCAGATAGTGTTTTAAATACATTAACCATAGATCAGAAAATTGCTCAGTTATTTATGGTTGCTGCAAATGGAAAAAATTTAGATGAAAATTATTATAAAGAAGTAGATAGTCTAATTATAAATTATGATATTGGAGGAGTTATATTTTTTCAATCAGGACCTGAGCAATTAAAATTATTACTATCTAGATATAATCAAATATCTTCAATTGGTCTACTTGCAGGTATTGATGCAGAGTGGGGGGTTTCCATGAGATTAGATAGTGCGCAAAAATTTCCTTGGATGATGACTTTAGGTGCTATTCAAGATGAGGATTTACTTTATCAATTTGGAACTCATGTTGCAAAACAGTTCCATGAATTAGGATTGCATATTAATTTTGCTCCTGTTTTAGATATTAATAATAATCCGAATAATCCTATTATAGACAGACGGTCTTTTGGAGAAGACAGAAGTTTAGTTGCATCAAAGGGTTTTTTTTACATGCAGGGCTTACAGGATAATAATATTTTAGCTTGTGCTAAACATTTTCCTGGCCACGGAGATACCGATACAGATTCTCACTTGTCATTGCCTGTTATTAATCATAATCGTGACAGATTAGACAGTATTGAATTGTTCCCATTTAAGGAACTTATTGACAATAGACTAGGTTCAATTATGGTTGCACATTTAAATTTACCTAAAATAGATACCCTGAACATACCATCTTCATTTTCTAAGCAAGTTATTAAGGATATTTTAATAGATGATTTAAAATTTCAAGGTTTAGTAATCAGTGATGCTTTGAACATGAATGCACTTGTTGAGTTTATTCATCCAGGCGAACGTGAATTAAATGCATTTTTGGCGGGTAATGATATTTTACTTTTTCCTACTAATGTACCAGAAGCAATTACTCTAATTAAATCTGAAGTGATTGAAAATCCTATTTTAGAGCAACAGTTAAATAATAGTTGTCGTAAAGTTCTTATGTGTAAAAGATGGGCATTTTCAGGTAGTAAAACAAGTTGTTCTAATAAGAGTAATTTACAGTCTAGTTCAGCTAAATTATTAAATAGACAATTGTCTAAACATGCAATTACTATATTAAAAAACAATCAAGCTTTACCTATTGAAGCTACAGATTCATTAAAAGTTGCATGTTTATTGATGGGGCCTGATGCTGGGGATGTTTTCTATAATAGAATCAATAATTATTTACCTGTTTCAAAATATATATATTCATCAAAACTAGACTCTAATATATTATTGAACAAACTAAAAGAGTATGATCTTGTAATTGTTAGTTTACATTATCCAGATAATAATTTTTGGGAAAAGCATAATTTATCTTTAAATGAAAGTGTTTTTTTAGATAAATTATCTCAACGCAATAATGTGATTTTAAATATTTTTGGGCATCCAAGATTACTAAATAGTATTAATGTCTCTAATATTCAGGGGGTTGTGTTGTCTTATCAAAATTCTTTAGATTTTCAAGATTTGTCTGCTCAATTATACTTTGGTTCTATTAATGCTACGGGTAAACTTCCTATCTCTCTAAATCAATTTTCGGCAGGTGATGGCTTATTTTTGAAGAAATCTAGAGATTTCCAGTTTTCATTCCCCATAGAAGTGGGATTAAGTGCAGATTCATTGAATAAAATAGATACATTAGTCAATCATGCTATTGAAAAAGAAATTATGCCAGGTTGTCAAATTGTGATTGCCAAAGCAGGAAAAATTATATATCAAAAATCATTTGGTTATCATACTTATGATTCTATCGTGTTAGTGAGAGATGATCACCTTTATGATATTGCTTCAATAACTAAAATTGCAGCTACAGCACCGTTACTCATGTATTTACATGATCAAAAGTCTTTTAGTTTAAATAAAAAATTAAAGCATTATTCTAGTGTTTTTAAAAACACAGATAAAGAAAATTTAAAAATGATTGATATTTTNACNCATCAAGCNAAATTATTTCCTTGGATTCCATTTTATAAAAATACACTCAATGAATTAGGTGAATTGAGAAACGATTTATATGCTACACAACATTCTAATAATTTCCCTTTTCAAGTAGCAAATAATATCTATCTTCATCAGCATTTTAACGATACTATTTTAGATGATATTATTCAATCTGATTTGTTGAAAAACAAAGAATATAGATATAGTGATTTAGGTTTTTATTTAATGCAGCCTATTATTGAGAAAAAAATAGATAATAATATCCCCGAATTTCTTTATCAAAATTTTTATTATCCAATTGAAGCTTATAGGATTACATATCATCCATTAGAAAAATTTCCAATTAACAAAATAGTTCCTACGGAAAATGACAATTATTTTCGAAAACAACTTATTCAAGGTCATGTTCATGATCAGGGTGCAGCTTTACTTGGTGGAGTCGCTTTACATGCCGGATTATTTACTAATGCAACTGACCTAATGAAATTAATGCAATTGTATCTAGATGGAGGTGTACATAACAATAAGTATTTGCTTTCAGAAAAAACTCTTTCTAAATTTACAGATGCTCCATTTTCGCATTTAGGAAATCGAAGAGGTATTGTTTTTGATAAACCTAGTATTGATCCTGCTGAAGATGGTCCAACGTGTGATTCTATTTCACTCGAAAGCTTTGGTCATTCAGGTTGGACAGGAACCATTGCTTGGGCTGATCCAGAAGAAGATATTGTCTATATTTTCTTGTCAAATGGCAGGGCTTTTCCTGATGGCAATAATATGAGATTAGTTAAAGAAAATATCAGAACTGATATTCAGAAAATAATTTATAATTCAATTATTGATTAATTATGAGATTTTTATTTTTTTTACTTATACCTATTGTAGTCTGTGGTCAGATAAATTTTGTTGATTCTAATGGTTTAAAGCAAGGTGATTGGCAGTTATTTTTTCCTTTTAAAAGTGATAGTCTTCTCTCTGAAGAAGGTGCTTTTGTTAATAATTTAGAGGAAGGTGTTTGGTTGAAATATCACGAGAATGGTCAGTTGAGAGAAATTAGTAATTATAGTAAGGGAAAATTAGATGGAGTTCGTATTTCACTTAATAAACGGGGTAAACTAAGTGAGCAAGAGTTTTATATAGATGGGAAACATAATGGTAGACAACTTTATTTCCATGATAATGGCAAAATTCATATAGATATTTTTTACTTAATGGGGGTTCAAAATGGTGTATATTCAAAATATTATAGAAATGGTAAAATACAAGAAAATTGTATTTATGTTAATGGCTATAAAGATGGATTAGCTTCATGGTATTTTGATAATGAGGTAATTAGTATACAATATAATTATCAAAGTGGGTTTATTGTTGATACTGCGTTTTCTTATTATAAAACGGGTAATTTAAAATCACAAGCTTTATATAAGGACAATGAACTTAATGGAGAGCAAATTATTTTTTTTCCGGATGGTGGAGTGAAAGAAAGGGGCTTTTTTGTAGATGGCCTAAAAGATGGTAATTGGTGTATTTATGATTCTTTAGGAGTTAAAATAGAATGTTATAGATATAAACGAGGTGTAAAAAATGAATAAAATTGGTATTATTTGTCATCCTACCTTTGGTGGGAGTGGTATAGTTGCATCTGAACTTGGGAAGGGCTTAGCTTGTAAGTATGAGATTCATTTTATATCTTATGAGAAGCCTGTTAGGATTGATGTAAATGAACCAAATATTTTTTTTCACAAGGTTACTGTTCCAATGTATCCTTTGTTTGAATATCCCCCATACGAATTAGCTTTAACTGCAAGAATAGTTGAGGTTGTGAAAGAGCAGAATTTAGATTTATTACATGTTCACTATGCTATTCCGCATGCTTATGCTGCTGTTAATGCTCAACAAATTTTATCAATTAACAATATTACCATTCCTATTGTTACCACATTACATGGTACTGATATTACTCTTGTAGGTAAAAGTCCGTTTGTTTTATCTTCTGTAAATTACGCAATTAATCAATCTACATTAGTAACATGCGTTTCCGAAGATTTAAAACAGCAGACCTTAAAATACTTTGACCTAAAAAAAGACATAAAGGTGATTCCTAATTTTATTAAAATAGATAAATCTAATATCTCTAAAAGAAGAAAAAATCATAATAAGACTTTTGTTCATATTTCTAACTTTAGACCTGTCAAAAGAACATTAGATGTGATTAAAATTTTCAATAATATTCAAAAAAAAATTAAATCAGAATTAATTATGATTGGAGATGGTCCAGATTTAGAAAAGACTAAGGGTTTAGTAAATAGTTATGGTTTAAATAAATCTGTATATTTTGTTGGTAAAAGTAAGGATATAGAATCTTTTTTAAGGACAGCAGATTTGTTTCTGTTGCCATCTGAATTCGAAAGTTTTGGGTTAGTGGCTCTTGAGGCTATGTCTTTTGGTGTGCCAGTAATAACCACTAATTCTGGTGGTATAGCAGAGCTTGTAGTAAATGCTCATAATGGTTATACTTGCATGGTTGGTGATATTGATAATATGAGTTTGAAAGCATATGATTTAATTTCGAATTCCAAGCTGTATAGTAAGTTTAGTGCTAACGCACTTGTTACTGCAAAGAAATATGATATTAATAAGATTATTCCTTTATATGAGGCATGTTATTTAGATTTAATAAACTAAATTATCCACCAACTCTTTTTGTTTTGAATCCCTTTTTTGTTAAAAAATCAATTATTTTTTCTTGAATTCTNCCTTGTAGAATTATCTCCCCNNTTTTATTACTCCCTCCAATTCCAAGTNTTTTTTTAATATCTTTAGCTAGGTAGGCTAGNTCTATTGGATTCCCTTTAAAACCTTTGATTATAGTTACTCCTTTNCCTGCACGACCTTTTTTTTCAAAGCAAACAGAAAGAATAAAATCTTTATTTGCAGTGTGATGCGTCTTTTCTAATTGGTATTCAAAATCTTTGTTTGTAGAATATACAATTCCTCCTTCTTTCATTTTTTTAAGCCTAATTCTTTGATTCTCTCATCTAAAAACTGTCCAGCTGTTATATCCTCATATTGTTTAGGGTTTTGTTGATTAATGCATGAATCTAAGCAATTTAATGACATTTCAGATCTAGGATGCATAAAGAATGGAATTGAAAAACGTGATGTTCCCCATTCTTCTTTCGGTGGATTTGTGACTTGATGAATAGAAGAATGTAGTTTGTTATTAGTTAATCTAGACATCATGTCCCCAATATTTACTATAACTTGTTTAGGCAATGCAGTAACTGCTATCCAATCGCCACTTCTAGTTTGTATCTCTAGACCTTTTGCACTAGCCCCCATTAGTATAGTTATTAAATTAATATCTCCATGTGCAGCGGCTCTAACAGCTCCTTTAGGAGCTGTTTTAATAGGTGGGTAATGAATGGCTCTCAAAATACTATTGCCACCTTTTACTTTTTGATCAAAATATGTTTCAGGAAGCTTTAAGTGTAGTGCTAATGCTCTTAAGATATTAAGACCTGTTTTTTCTAAAATTTTAAATGCTTTACGACCAGTTTTATTAAAATGAGGTAATTCTTCACATAAAACATTTGGCTCATATTCGTTGAAAAGTGAATCATTGCTAGCTAGTTCTTGACCAAAATGCCAAAATTCTTTTAAATCAGATTTGGTGGATCCTTTTGCTGTTTCTCTTCCAAAAGAGATATAACCCCTTTGTCCATTTAATTCAGCTTTTTCATATTTTAACTTTACATCAAGAGGTAATTTGAAAAAATTATATACTTCTTCATACAAGGATTTAGTTAATTCATCACTAAGTCCATGATTTTCAATGGCTACAAAGCCTATTTTTTCATATGCGACTCCTATATTTTTAACAAAATTATCTTTTTTTTTGGGGTCATTACTGGTGAAATCATTCAAATCTAGATAAGGAATGTTCTTATTTGTTGACATATTGGAAATAATTAGTATTTAAAGCAAAATTAAATATTTATTATATAATTTTGATTCAAATGAAAATTAATTATAAAAAATCAGGATTAAACAATCAAGCACTCATACAGCTTTATTCCTCTATGCTAAAGCCTCGCATGATTGAAGAAAAGATGCTTTTGCTATTAAGACAAGGAAAGATATCTAAGTGGTTTTCAGGTATTGGACAAGAAGCTATTTCAGCTGCTGTTATTAATGCTTTAAGTGAAGATGAATATATTTTGCCAATGCATCGAAACTTAGGGGTATTTACAGGTAGAAATATTAAGTTGAATCAATTATTCGCTCAATTTCAAGGTAAAAAAAGTGGTTTCACTAATGGTAGAGATAGATCTTTTCATTTTGGTTCTATTTATCACCATATTATTGGTATGATTTCTCACCTTGGCCCTCAAATGGGTGTGGCTAATGGTATTGCATTAGGTAATTTGATAGATGGAAACAATAAAGTTACTTTGGTTTTTACAGGTGAGGGGGGCACTAGTGAAGGAGATTTTCATGAGGCTTTAAATGTAGCTTCTGTCTGGTCTTTACCAGTCATTTTTTTAATTGAAAATAATGGATATGGATTATCAACACCTACCAATGAACAGTATAACTGTGAGAACTTATCTCAAAGAGGTATTGGTTATGGATTAGAGGCTTATACAATTGATGGCAATAATGTTATTGATGTTTATACTAAAATTCGTAATATCTCCTGTGAGATTAGGAAAACCCCCCGTCCCGTACTAATAGAGTGTAAAACATTTAGAATGCGTGGTCATGAGGAAGCTTCTGGTGTTAAATATGTTCCTGAAAAATTAATGAAAGAATGGGCCTTAAAAGATCCTATAATTAACTTTGAAAAATATCTGTTGGATAAAAAAATAATAAATGATAATATTGTTTTTTCCATGAAAAAAAATATTCAAAATGAAATTGATGAGGGTATCAAATCTGCATTTGATGAAGATGATATTATTGCTAATGAAAAATTTGAAATAGAAAGTGTATTTAAACAATGCAATATTAGTGTTGTTCAGCCTACTGAAGCTAATAATAAGATGCGCTTTATAGATGCAATTTCTTCTGCTTTAGAAGTAGGGATGAAGAGGTATAAAAAATCCATTTTTATGGGTCAGGATATAGCAGAATATGGTGGAGTTTTTAAAATATCTGATGGCTTTTTAGATTCTTTTGGCAAAGAAAGAATTCGGAATACACCTATTTGTGAATCTATAATTCTTAGTATGGGGTTAGGCTTGTCAATTGTAGGTTATAAAAGTATAATTGAAATGCAATTTGCAGATTTTGTCAGTAGTGGTTTTAATGCTGTTGTAAATAATTTAGCTAAGTCATATTATCGTTGGGGTCAGTGTTCAGATGTAGTTGTACGTATGCCTTGTGGAGGTGGAGTAGGAGCTGGTCCTTTTCATTCTCAAACAAACGAAGCTTGGTTTACTCATACCCCTGGGTTGAAAGTTGTATATCCTTCTTCACCTTACGATGCCAAAGGATTACTTTTAACCGCAATAGATGATTGTAATCCAGTTATGTTTTTTGAGCATAAGGCACTTTACAGAAGTGTTTCAGGTTTTGTTCCAGATGGCTATTATAATATTCCTTTTGGAGAAGCAAATTGTATTAATAATGGTAATGATTTAAGTATAATTACCTACGGAATGGGAGTTCATTGGGCTTTAGATTACATTAAAAATAATAATCAAATTTCTATTGATTTAATTGATTTACGTACTTTGATACCTTTGGATAAAAAAGCTATTGAGAAGACTATTAAAAAAACTGGAAAAATATTAATCTTACATGAAGATTCGCATATAGGTGGTTTTGGAGCAGATATTGCTTCGTTTATTTCTGAGTATTTATTTGAGTATTTAGATGCTCCTATTTGTCGAGTTTCTAGCTTAGATACTCCTGTCCCTTTTGCACCAGATTTAGAAAAAAATTATTTAGCTAAAGATAGACTGGGAGTGGCAATTAAAAAGCTTTACGAGTATTGATTCTTTTTTTGAAACCACATAGTTATATTCCAAAATAATATAAAAAATATATACACTATTTCTGCTACTCCATAACTTGGAAAGGGGATTAATAATAATGAGGATAATAACATGGCGGACCCAATTATTACTGAAAACAAACCCTTTCTCACATAAGATGTAGCTCTTATTAATCCGAATAGAAAAATAAAAAAATTATAGCTTAAAAAGAAGAATAATGCTGGTATCTGGTGGAATGGTCCAAAGTCCATATTTATAATACCTGTTAAAAATAAACATATACTAGAAAATACTAAAATCCAATGTAGCCAAATTGAGTATTTTTGCTTTTTGATTAGTTTTCTAATTATTGTTGTACCATTCCATAAAATAGCTATTGAAAAAATTATTAGCGAAATCATAAAAATACCACTTGTATTTTGTAGAATTCCAAAATATGAAACAGGATGCTGCCTAGGGTCAAATTCCGGAAAAAGATATAAGCATATTAAGGGAGAAATAAAACCTAATAGGATTGAGAATGAGAGATAGATTTTTCTTATTTTTTTTATTGTAATTCTACTCATTCTTAATTAAAGTTATTTTATTTGTTGATTACCTGTAGTACATTCTTTAGAATTTTTGTTTCTTTTTTAATTGTATCTTCTTTTAGTTTATTCGCTTTTTTTATAATGGCTCTTTTTTTATCTTCATTATCGTAGTCTTTGATATTAATCATAACATTTAAATAACCACCAATAATTGCTGATCTTGCACATAATACGGCTACTCCAACATCACTAACAGAGTTAGGGTTGCCAATATTTACTAGGGTTTCAATAATACTCATTGATTGAAATGATGTTTCCATAATTGACAAAGGGATATTTATAGCATTTAGTGTTGCATTTTGAATTTTCTTTTGTTTTAGAGTTTCATCCTCTTTGGTATTTGTTTTTATTCTAAAAGCATCAAGAATAGCGTTAAATGCTTCTGTGTCTTTATCGACTAAATCTTCAAGTTTTTGTATATATTTTTGTCCAGATTCTGCTATAATCGAATATTCCTCCCATTTATCATCCCAGCCTCTTTTATGACTAGAAAGATTTGCGACCATTGTAGCTAATGCTGCACCTAGCCCACCAATATATGCTGAAATTGAACCTCCTCCAGGTGCAGGGCTTTCAGAAGCAGTTTCTTGTAAAAATTCAGTTAGAGAAAGTTGGCATAATTTTTTTCTTTTTTCTTTGATTTTATATTCGATAATTTTTTTATTTGGATTAAATGGTTCAATTTCATCTAATCCCATTGTTTTTTGAGCTATTTTGATAATTTCGTTTTCAGCTATTCCTAGCGATCTTTTTTGTTTTTTTAAAAAATACTTGCCTGCTTCTAACATGGAGTTTAATGGAATTAAACCTACTAATTCAGATCCTGTTACCCTAACGCCTCTTTGATTAGCTTTTTTACATACTTCATCAAATACAACATGAATAGGAGTTTTATTAATATTGGTTAAGTTCATCGATATTTGTGTTACCCCATATTCTTCTATATACCACCCAATTGCTTTGACATGTTTTAGGCTACCAGGTTTCCAGATAGTGTTGCCATCTTTATCTTTCAAGATTTCACCAGTTAATTTATTGTTTTTTCTGGCTATTCTTCCTTTTTCTCTGATGTCAAAAGCGATTGCATTGGCACGTCTTGTGGAAGTGGTGTTTAGATTAATATTATATGCAATAAGAAAATCTCTAGCACCTATTGCAGTAGCACCACATTTTTTAATTATTTCAGAATCTCTTGACCCATAATCTGGTATCCATTTTGATTCATTGACTTTATTTGTGAGACCTTCATATTCTCCCTGTCTAATATTTGCTAAATTTCTTCTGTGTTTTTTACTAGCAGAGTATTCATATAGATATACGGGTATTTTTAGTTCTTTTCCTACACGGGATCCTAGCGTTTTAGAATATTTAACAACTTCTTGCATATCCATTCCTGAAACAGGAATCAAAGGGCATACGTCAGTAGCACCCATTCGTGGGTGTTCCCCATTGTGCTGATTCATATTAATTAGTTCAGATGCTTTTTTTATTAATTTAAATGCAGCTTCAATAACAGCATCGGGGTGACCAACAAACGTAATTACTGTTCTATTAGTAGCATATCCAGGATCAACATCTAAAAGGTTGGCACCATTTGTATTTTGAACCTCATTAACAATTTGTTGTATTATTTCCTTATCCCTTCCTTCTGAAATATTAGGGACACATTCCATTAATTTTCCACTCATGTATTTTAAAATATTAATTAACTAATTGAACAGAGCCAAATGAAAACTTTTTTTCACTTTGTTTATTGCCTATAAGTTCGGGATTTAAAACATACTCTAATTTATAGAAGTAAGTACCTTCTTTACATTCTTTTCCATTTTTGGATGTACCATCCCAAGGTTGATTGTCTTCTGAAGATTCAAAAATTTTTCTACCTAATCTGTTATATATGGTTACTCTATAAGTTGTAGCTTCGCATGTGGGGTAAGAGAGTGAAGGTAGAGTTTCTAATGTTCGATTTTCCTCATTGTTAGGAGCTTCGGGAAAGTAATCATTTTTATCATCACCATTTGGAGAAAATGCGAAAAAATTAGTATCATTATTATTATTATTATTATCTGGCAATCCCCACCAAACGCAAGGTTCGCATCCCTCATAACCTTCATAAATACTAACTGTTATCCAATCAGATGCTATTTCATCAGGATTACCATCTCCATTTGTGTCT
>NZUB01000050.1 GCA_002696965.1 Flavobacteriales bacterium
TTCCGTGCAATTAATAAAGGGGAAAAAAAACAAATTAGAAGGACGGGTAACTAGAGTCCTGTTAAGATCAAGCACAAAATTTATTGGGGTAATTGAAGATAATGGTAAAAATGCTTTTTTTATAGCTGATAATCCAAAAGTCGGATCAGATTTTTTTATCCCTAGAGACAAATTAAACACTGCTAAAAACAAATCTCGAGTAATTATTGAATTTACAGATTGGCCAGAAACTACTGGTTGCCCATTTGGCGAGGTTGTCAAAATAATAGATGATAAAATTGATTTAAAAACTGAAATTGAAGCTAATATAGAGGTGTTTAATATCCGACACACATTCTCTGAAAAAATAGAGCAAGAATTACAAAATTTACCTATTAAGATTCAAAAAAAAGATATAAAAGAACGCAAAGACTTTAGAACAGACACAACCTTTACTATCGACCCCTCTGATGCCAAAGATTTTGATGACGCAATTTCTGTAAAATTTTTAGCAAATAATAATATTCTAATTGGCATACATATAGCTGATGTGTCACATTATGTGAAATCATCATCCGAAATTGATAAAGAGGCTTTTTTAAGATCTTTTTCTGTTTATTTTCCCGGAAAGGTAATTCCAATGCTCCCCGAAAAAATATCTAATTTACTATGCTCCCTGCGACCGCAAGAAGATAAATTAACTTTTTCGGTGGAGTTAGAAATTAGTGAATTTTCTAAAATCGAATCTGTTTGGGTAGGCCCAGCCATTATTAATTCAAATAAACGATTTAGCTATAAAGAAGCCGAAGAACAAATTTTAACTCAAAAGGGTGATTATGCTTTAGAACTAGGAGCTTTAAATAAAATTGCTGAAAATTTCCGATTGAATCGAATTAAACAGGGATCAATAGATTTTGAAAGAATGGATGTGTCGTTTAATTTAAGTGAACAAGGCGAGCCAGTTAGCGTGGAAAGAAAACACCCACTGCATGCCCATAAATTAGTAGAAGAATTTATGCTTTTAGCTAATAAAATTGTAGCCGAAAAATTAAGTAATCTACAATTATCTGTTTATCGTGTACATGATTTACCTGATATACAAAAGCTGAATGATTTATCAAACTACTTACAAGCCATCAAGCCTGAGCTTAATATTCATAAATTTTCACAAAAAAATTCTGTTCAACATATAAATAAATTACTGAGAACTAATTCATCATCACTTGAAAATCTAATCCTGAGGTGTATGGCAAAAGCTAAGTATAGTACTAAAAATATTGGCCACTATGGTCTTGGTTTTTCTAAATATACACACTTTACTTCTCCTATCAGGAGATATGCCGATTTATTAATACATCGCCTCTTAAAAAAACATATTAATAATGAGAAGGTCCATTTAGTTGATCTAGAAAAAAAATGCATTCATTTTTCAAATCTAGAAAGAACCTATATAGAGGTTGAAAGAAAAACTATAAAGTTCATACAATTAAATCTACTGATGAGCTCAATTGGTAAACATTTTGAAGGTGTTATTTCTGGAATAAAAAAATGGGGTATTTATGTAGAACTTAGTGAGGGAAAAGGCGAGGGTTTAGTGCCTACAAATAATTTAACTGATGATAAATATTATTATAATGAAAATATCCACGCATTTATTGGAAATAAATACGGAAAAAAATATACCTTGGGACAAGAAGTGATTGTGGAAATAAAGGCAATTGATTTGTTTCAAAGAACAATGAGCCTTTCATTCTCCCATTAGTTTACATATGGAAAAGTATATATGTTTTTTTGTTTTGTTTTGTGGCTGTGCAAATATTGTACCGCCAACCGGTGGTGAAAAAGACACATATCCACCTGTTCTAGTTGAAGCAAGCCCATCAAACTTTACATCAAATTTTAAAGAAAATAAAATCGAGTTGCTTTTTGATGAATATATTAAAATACGCGATTTTGACAATATAAAGTTATCCCCAAAATGTGATCGACCGCCTAAAATTTTAAAAAAAGGAAAAAAAATAGAAATATACATAGACTGTACACTAGCGCCCAAAACCACATATACGCTAAATTTTGGGAATTCTATTGTGGATGTTAATGAAGGGAATCCCGTTAAAGATTTGAAATATGTTTTTTCTACGGGTGAAAGGCTTGACTCATTATGGTTGAAGGGGCACGTTAGTGAGCTTTATTTTGATAAAAAAAAGTCTAATATCTTGGTGTATTTAGCATTAATCAGTGATTCTCTTCGTTCGCCATATTACTATACATTTACAAATGATAAAGGTGAATTTATGCTTGAAAATATCAAAGCTGATAATTATAACATCCACGCTGTTGGGGATGAAAATAATAATTTAAAGTATGATCTTGGGGAGCTGGTTTCAATTCCCAAACAAATTGAAAAATTTAATTCATCTACACAAATTGGATTATTCTATGAAAAAAATGAGGGGATTAAAGATGTGGCTAACAAATATCAAAATACTATTCACTTTTACCATGAGCCCTGGGTTGACTCTATTCAGATATTAAATACAGTTGGTGTTTGGAATAATAATGAAAATGAATCATTATTTTGGTTCACTGACTCTTTAGAATATATCCATTATAGTTGGGGCTCTAAACATGATTCTATATTGATACAAAACAAGGAAAGTTTGCCTAGTTTAAAATTAATAATGCAGTCGAAACCTCACAATATTGCCAATAATAATGAGATGATAATTAAATCAAACATACCCATAAAAAACATCAATGATAATCTTTTTTCTTGGAGCCTAAGCAGTAAGCCTGTTCTACCTAATCTTGTCAATCCTTTTACAATAAAAGTGCCTTGTAATATAAATTCATTGAAGACAGAAACATTAATTATTAAAAGTCATGCCGTTGAAAGTTTTGTGGGCTCTAAAAGCGACTCTACAATCTTTGTTCTAAATCTAGATAAAGAGAAATTTGGCACATTAAATATCAAATCCAATAATAAAAATGAAAATGTTTATTTAGAACTTTTTGACGAAGACAATATAATAAGAAAACTAAAATTAAAAAGTAATCAAACTGTTCAGTGGATTCCCCCTGGGAATTATCGTTTACGCTCTTATATTGATCAAAATAATAATAATTTTTGGGACCCTGGAAAGTTAACTGATTTACTAGAAAGTGAAAGTATAAAAATATACCCGGAATTACTAAAAATCCGCGCAAATTGGGAATTAGACTTGACAATTGAAGCCCCTGAATAAAAACATATATGGTTTTTTATATGTAATTTTTTTGTTCTTTCTTTTTTTTTATATCATTTTGTGGTTAAATTTAAGCACATTTAATAATAAAAAAATGTTCACATCTATTTTAAAGAAAGTACTTATGGCTTTGTCGGGGATATTTTTAATGATNTTCNTANTGCAGCATCTAGCCATAAATTTAACCTCTCTGATTCCNGATGGCGGAAGNACNTTNAATAAAATTTCNCACTTTATGGGCTATAATCCTGTTGTGCAGTTCGTTTTACAGCCNATTTTAATGTTTGGNGTTTGTTTTCATTTTACTATGGGTNTNTTCTTGGANTATCAAAATAAAAAAGCTCGAAAATCAAAGTATGTTTACCATAANACAAGAAGCTCNTGGATATCAAAAAACATGATAATCACGGGNCTTGTTGTACTAGCATTTCTTTTATTACATTTTTATGACTTTTGGTTGCCAGAAATGGATTATAAATATATTAGCCAAGTATTGCCAGCGGAAGACAGGTACTTTCATGAACTTCAGGAAAAGTTTCATAATGCATATAGAACAATAATTTATTGTATTTCTTTCATATTGTTAGGGCTCCATTTAAACCATGGACTTGCGTCGTCATTCCAGTCTGTTGGCGTTAGTTCAACTAGGCAACAAACACTCAAAATGATTTCTATCATATACTCATTGCTTATTTCTATCGGCTTTATCACTGTGGCAATATTTCACCATTTCTCCCACTAAAAATTTTGAAACAGCTTACAAGTGTCTGAATTTCAACAATATATATTTCTTATTTAGACCTGGACAAAATAAGACAATATTGTACACTTTTGACGCCCATTGTTTTGTTTTAAGTTTTAAATGTTTAAATTTACGTTAAAATAGACACAGATGGACAATCCAGGACAAATGCTAAGCATAAAAGAGCTCGCAGACATGCTAAATGTCTCCCAAAAAACTATACGGAGACATATTAATTCTGGAAAAATAAAGTCTGTTAAACTTGGAGGAATACATCGGATTTCAAGAGAAGAGGTCTCAGCATTGCTTGAAGTGGAGGAGATAATAGACGAAGACTTAATTAAGAATAGTACTGAACATGTATTTCCCTTTCCCAGTAAGGTTCCTGTCGGAGAATTAAAAAACAAGTGGAGCAAGCACAAGGGGACCATAAACTTGGTAAGCCCCGCTAATAAAAGAAACATTGACATAATTGTGGTTGGAACGGGCCTTGCCGGAGCTTCAGCATCTGCAACTTTAGCTGAGCTTGGCTATAACGTAAAAGCCTTCTGTTTCCAGGACTCACCAAGAAGAGCCCATTCAATAGCTGCCCAGGGAGGAATTAATGCTTCCAAAAACTATCAGGGTGATGGTGACTCTGACTATAGGCTGTTTTATGATACAATTAAGGGGGGAGACTATAGGTCAAGAGAAGCAAATGTATATAGATTGGCAGAGGTGTCTGCAAATATAATTGACCAATGTGTGGCTCAAGGGGTTCCGTTTGCAAGAGACTATGGTGGTCTTCTAGACAACCGATCTTTTGGTGGAGTTTTGGTCTCCAGAACATTTTATGCTAAGGGTCAAACTGGTCAACAACTATTACTTGGAGCATATTCTGCTCTTAATAGACAAATTAACAGAGGAAAGGTGGAAATGTTCTCAAGGCACGAGATGATGGATTTGGTTTTGGTGGACGGAAAGGCAAGAGGAATTATATCCCGAAATCTTGTTAGTGGCAAAATAGAAAGACACGGGGCCCATGCAGTGGTTATTGCTAGCGGTGGATATGGAAATGTTTTTTACTTATCAACAAACGCAATGGGAAGCAATGTGACCGCAAGCTGGAAGATTCATAAAAAAGGTGCTTTTTTTGCTAATCCTTGTTTTACGCAGATTCACCCAACCTGTATTCCGGTGTCTGGTGATCACCAATCGAAGCTTACACTGATGTCTGAGTCTCTAAGAAACGACGGTCGAATTTGGGTTCCTAAAAAAAGGGACGATGCGGAAAAAATCCGAAAAAAACAACTCAAGCCGACTGAAATTCCTGAAGACAACAGAGACTACTATCTTGAAAGAAGATACCCCGCGTTTGGAAACCTTGTCCCCAGAGATGTTGCTTCAAGAGCCGCAAAAGAGCGTTGCGACGCAGGATACGGTGTAAATAAAACGGGGCAGGCCGTTTATTTAGACTTTGCGGCCGCTATTGAAAGATATGGTCAGGAAAGAGCTATATCCACTGGTCAAGACAAAAATAACCGTGAACTAGTAAAAAAACTAGGGAAGGAAATTATCAAAGCCAAATATGGCAATTTATTTCAAATGTATGAAAAAATAGTAGATGAAAACCCGTATGAAACACCCATGCAAATTTTTCCAGCTGTCCACTACACTATGGGTGGGGTTTGGGTCGACTACAACCTTATGACGTCAATACCTGGTTGCTTTGCAATAGGCGAAGCAAACTTTTCTGACCATGGGGCTAACCGGTTGGGCGCATCAGCACTCATGCAGGGCTTAGCTGACGGATATTTTGTTTTACCCTACACTATTGGGGACTACTTGTCCAACGACATAAAAACTGGACCAATTAAAACAGACACTTCAGAATTTAAGGAAGCAGAATCTAATGTTAGAGCTTTTATAGAAAAAATTATGTCAAATAATAGTGGAAAATCTGTGGATTATTATCACCGAAAGCTTGGCAAAATAATGTGGGAAAAGTGCGGGATGTCGAGAAACGCTAAAGGCCTGGAGTCTGCGATTAAAGAAATTCAAGAACTGCGCGAAGAGTTTTATTCTGATGTTTTTGTCCCGGGCCAAGCTGACAATTACAATGAAGAATTAGCTAAGGCTGGTCGTGTTGCAGATTTTTTGGAACTTGGCGAGCTATTTGCTATAGATGCACTTGAAAGAAAAGAATCTTGTGGTGGACATTTTCGAGAAGAATATCAAACTCCTGAGGGGGAAGCTCTTAGAAACGATAAGGAATATACATTTGTTTCGTGCTGGGAGCACATGGGAAAAAACAAAAGCCCCAAATTAAATAAGGAGGAGCTTAAATTTGAATCTGTTGAATTAAAATCTAGAAGTTATAAATAACATGGAATTAAAACTGAAAATTTGGCGTCAAAGCAATAGAGAAGAAAAGGGCTCAATTATAAATTATGAAGTAAAAAATATAGAGCCCGACATGTCCTTTTTAGAAATGCTAGACATTTTAAACCAGGGACTTATTGAAAATGGTGAAGAGCCGGTAGCCTTTGATCACGACTGTAGAGAGGGTATTTGTGGGATGTGTTCTTTAGTTATTAACGGGGCGCCGCATGGTCCTGATAAAAGCACAACCACTTGTCAGCTTCATATGAGAAAATTTAAATCTGGTGACACGATCTATATTGAGCCATTTCGAGGCACAGCCTTTCCTGTGATAAAAGACCTTGTTGTGGACAGATCTGCCTTTGATAGAATACAGCAGTCAGGGGGCTATGTTTCGGTAAGTACTTCTGGAAATACTGTTGATGCAAATGCAACTCCGATACCTAAACCTGATGCCGACAAGGCATTTAGTGCTGCGGCCTGCATTGGCTGTGGGGCTTGTGTTGCTGCATGTAAAAATTCATCAGCCATGTTATTTGTTGGGGCAAAAGTTTCACAGTATTCTCATCTTCCACAGGGTCAAGTTGAAGCAAAAGAAAGGGTGATTAATATGGTAAAACAGATGGATAAAGAAGGGTTTGGAAGCTGCACAAATACCGGTGCCTGTGAGGCCCACTGCCCCAAGGGTATATCACTTGATAACATTCTTAACCTAAACAGAGAATATCTTAAAGCAAAAGTAATTAAATAAAAAATGAAATATAAAAGAATTCCATGTGAGTTGTTTTCAAAAAATCGAATTCGTTTTAGTGAAAAAATGGATAATAATTCTATTGCAATATTCCACTCAAATGATTTAATGCCTAAAAACGCTGATCAAGAAATGGCGTTTAAACAGAATAGTGATCTTTTTCATCTCTCTGGAATAGACCAAGAAGAAACTATATTACTAATCATTAAACACGATTACAGTGTAAGTGAGCATTTATTCATACGCGAAACAAATGAGCATATTAAAATTTGGGAAGGCGAAAAGCTTTCCAAAGAACAGGCCTCTGAAACATCTGGAATCACATTGGTTGATTGGCACACCAATTTTAAAGATATATTATATGGCTATTTAAAAAAACCATCCATTGTTTACCTAAATAGCAATGAGCACCCTCGTGCCAACATTGTGGTTGAAACCAGAGATGCCAGGTTTAAAAAATGGTTTAAAAGCAAATTTCCAAATAAAATTATTAAAAAGGCCTCAAATATATTATACCCAATTAGAGCTGTCAAGCAAGAGCAAGAAATTGCACTGATTGAAAAAGCGTGTAATATTACGAAGCTCGGTGTCAAGCGCGTCTTAAATTTCTTAAAGCCAGGGGTTTTTGAATATGAGCTAGAGGCCGAAATACTACATGAATTTATAAAAAATCGTGCCTCAGGTTTTGCATATGAGCCAATTATTGCCTCGGGCTCAAATGCTTGCGTTTTACACTACAACTCTAATAATAAAATATGCAAAAGTGGGGATGTTGTATTAATGGACTTTGGGGCAGAATATGCAAATTACTCCTCAGACTTAACAAGGTGCTTTCCTGTTAGCGGCCGTTTTACAACTAGGCAGCGAAATGTCTATAATAGTGTGTTAAGTGTTTTTAAAAATGCTAAAAAAATACTAAAACCAGGTTTATTGTTAAAAGACTATGAAAAGGAGGTCGGTAAATTAATGGAAAAAGAACTGGTGGATCTTAAGTTATTGTCAATTCATGAAATTAAAAGTTGTAAATCTACTCCTGCTTATAAAAAATACTACATGCATGGAACGTCTCACCATTTAGGTCTTGATGTTCACGATGTTTCAGGTCCCGACCAGCCACTCTGTGAAGGGATGGTTTTAACTGTTGAGCCCGGTATTTATATTCCGGAAGAGGGAATTGGAATTAGATTAGAAAATGATATTTTAATTGGTAAAAAACAAAATAAAGACCTCATGGAGAAAATTCCTATCGAGACAGAAGAAATAGAAGACCTCTTAAATATATAGTTTTCTATATGTTTGGTTTTTTTTTGAACGGGTCCCAGCCCTCCTCTTTTAGATTAATTGAGCCATTGCCACCTGTAAAAAGTTCAACCCGGTGATCTTTTTGCTTGACCGTGTGTCCAATTGCTGAAAAAACGCTAACATCTTTTATCTTTTCATAGTCGTTTAAAGATAGGGTCAACAATAACTCGTAATCCTCCCCGCCGTGCAGTGCGCAAACCAGAGGGTCTAAATTTAGCTCCTTGGAGGTTTTTTTTGTTTCGTCAGAAATAGGTATTTGGTTGGCAAAAACCTTTAAGCCTAGACCGGATGAATTAGACAGGTGTATTAATTCCGAGCTAAGTCCGTCTGAAATATCAATCATTGATGTAGGAACAATATTTAATTTTTTGAAAATTTTAATAACATCTATTCGTGGTTCGGGTTTTAATTGTCTCTCTAATAAATAAGAATAGGCGCTAAGATTGGGTTGAGACAGCTTATTTTCTTGAAAAATAGAATTTTCTCTTTCTAAAATTTGTAAACCTAAATAAGCAGCGCCTAAATTTCCAGTAACCACCAACACATCATTTGGCTTTGAGCCAGATCTATAAGTAACTCTTTGACTCTCTGTTTTTCCAAATATGGTAATACTGATAATTAAGGGGCCCGAGCTAGCTGTTGTATCCCCGCCAATTAGGTCAATTGCATAATTATCACAAGCCAGCTTTATGCCCATGTAAACCTCCTCTATCATTTCAACACTATACTTGTTCGGGACAGCTATAGAAATTAAAGCATGGGTTGGAAGTCCATTCATGGCACATATATCCGAAATATTGGTAACAATAGATTTATAGCCAACGTGTTTTAGTGGTGCATAAGTAATATCGAAATGCACCCCCCCCACGAGCATGTCTGTGGAAACTAAATGGTCGAAATCTTTAGAAATAGACAAAACAGCAGCATCATCTCCGATTCCCATTTTTGTTTCTGTATGTTTTATATTAATATTTTCTGATAAGCGATCAATTAAACCAAACTCGCCTATTTCTGAAATTGGAGTGAATTTTACATTGCCCATATACTAAATTATTAATTAACATAAATATAGCTTTATTTGCTCTTGTTTAATAGTAATTTATTTACCTTTGTGATAAATTTATACGTATGATAACGGTGTCTGATAATGCGAAAAAAAAATTAATCTCGTTAATGGGTGAACAGCCTAAAAAGAAACACTTCGTAAGGGTTGGTGTAGCGTCTGGAGGGTGTTCTGGGCTCTCATATAATTTAGATTTTGACTCTAAAATGCTGGAAACTGACAAGTTATTTGAACACAACGACATTAAACTTTTAGTGGATAAAAAAAGTTATTTATATTTAATTGGAACCACCTTGAATTATAGCGGAGGGCTAAATGGCAAGGGATTTGTATTTGAAAACCCAAATGCTTCTAGAACTTGTGGTTGTGGCGAAAGCTTTGCTGTATAATCTTTACTGTATGGAGAAACAAGACGAGAATAAAATAATTAAAAAAGTTACAACCGAAGATTATAAATATGGTTTTGTTTCTAACTTTAAATCTGACACTATTGATTGCGGCTTAAATGAGGATGTAATAAAACTAATTTCCAGTAAAAAAAAAGAGCCCAACTGGATGCTGGAAAAAAGACTGAAAGCATTTGAGATTCTGAAAAAAATGCCCCAGCCGAAATGGGCTAACATCAAATACGATGATATTAATCTACAGGAAATTAAATACTATTCATCACCCACCAAAAAAAAGAAACTCAACAGCTTAGAAGAGGTGGACCCAGAAATTTTGAAAACTCTAAAAAAACTCGGTATCTCAACGGAAGAACAAAAACGACTAACTGGTGTCGCTGTTGATGTGGTAATTGACAGTGTGTCGGTTTCAACCTCATTTAAAGACGAGCTGGCTAAACAGGGGATTATTTTTTGTTCAATGTCTGAAGCAATACAAAAACACCCTGATTTAATAAAAAAATACCTTGGAACTGTTGTGCCTCCTAAAGATAATTATTTTTCAGCTCTAAATGCTGCTGTCTTTAGCGATGGTTCTTTTTGCTTCATTCCTAGGGGGGTTCATTGTCCAATGGAACTGTCAACATACTTTAGAATAAATGAGGCTCAAACTGGACAGTTTGAAAGAACTTTAATTGTTGCGGAAGAAAATAGTTATGTTAGCTATTTAGAGGGCTGCACAGCGCCTCAAAGAGATGAGAACCAACTTCATGCAGCAGTGGTTGAATTGGTTGCACTAAATTCATCTGAAATTAAATATTCAACTGTTCAAAATTGGTATCCTGGTGATAAAAATGGAAACGGAGGAATATATAATTTTGTAACTAAAAGGGGGGTGGTTCATGAAAATGCTAAAATATCATGGACACAAGTAGAAACAGGTTCAGCAATAACTTGGAAATATCCATCTTGTATACTGAAAGGGGACTTTGCCATTGGAGAGTTTTTTTCAATTGCTGTAACAAAAAATTTTCAGCAAGCTGACACGGGAACCAAAATGATTCATCTTGGTAGAGGCACAAAAAGCACCATAATTAGTAAGGGTATTTCAGCCGGACAAAGTAATAGTAGTTATAGAGGGCTGGTTAAAGTTAATAAGCGGGCAAAAAATGCTCGTAATTTCACTCAATGCGACTCATTATTAATTGGAGACAAATGTGGCGCACACACATTTCCCTTTATTGATGTTAAAAATAATAGCTCTACGGTAGAACACGAAGCAACGACTTCTAAAATTGGTGAAGACCAAATGTTTTACTGTAATCAAAGGGGCATTGCTGAAAAAGAGGCTGTTGCGTTAATTGTGAATGGCTACTGTAAAGACGTGCTTCAAAAACTACCAATGGAATTTGCTGTTGAGGCTAAAAAATTATTAGAAATAACACTTGAGGATAGTGTGGGCTAAATCTATTATATCATGTTAAAAATCAAAAATATACACAGTGA
>NZUB01000051.1 GCA_002696965.1 Flavobacteriales bacterium
TCATTAAAGGTAGATGTAACTATCCCAGTTATATTATATGTGTCTCCAACTACTGGGTCAAATTCATAGCCATCTGGGGTATTATGAATACCACAAATTCCACTTCCATCATTAACTTGCCAAACTCCAAATCCTCCAGGTAATGATACACATTCGACATTTTCCATTCTAATTAATACTCCTTCATATTCTTCAGATAAAGCAGTTCCACTAGTTACTAATAACGGCTCAGGTAAAGGGTTGTTATTGCTAATAGTGTAGATATCTTCGGGCTGATAAAATTCTGTTACTCCTGCGCCTCCACAATCACTACAGCTACATGGGCTACCATCCCAACAAAATTCACTTATCTCTCCTGATACAATTACACTATCTCCCATTGATGGCAGTGCACCTCCGCTATATATATATATACCAGACCAAGGAGTTGCACCATCTTGTATATAAAAGCTATTTGCAAAAGCACCTGTTACAATACCAGTCGTATTTACAGATTGGCCTTCAAATGGAGAAAATTCAGATTGTCCTTGAATTTCACTAATAGGAGTAATGATCCCTTCAAATGGTAATGGAGGAATTATATCTGAACCAAAAAAGGTTTGAGAGGCTTCATCACAGATTGTAGCTGTGATAGAGTAACAAAACATAGAATTATAAATTTGTTCAGGTATTTCTACTTCGTATTCACCATCTTCATTAATAGACATAACAATACTATTAGATTGGTCATACCAACTATACCGTAATTTAGTATTACATCTGTTACAGGACAATTAATTGGACTTATGACGCTTGCTGTAATATTAAATATCTCACCTCCATTTATTGGATTCGGAGTTTGAACGTTTTCAATTTGAATTGCATTTAACATTGGTTCTTCATTATAAATATAATTGACAAACTCAGGGTAATCAATGAATGGGTTTCGATTACCTTGCCAATCATATATGACATCATTTCTTCTTCTTTCAAATGCATCAGGTGGATCTTGTTCGTGCCATTGTAATAATGTTGATAAAACACCTATTTGAGGATTTGGATATGTTGTTAGTCCATCTACTGGCACTAGATTTGGCTCGTTAGCACCTAGCGTATTACCTTCATATCGCACATCCATATACAATATGATACGCGCAATATCTCCTTTAACTTCATCTCTTGGTTCAAAGGTCGAACTAGTATCTAAGCAATCTGTTTCAACAGTTCCATTTAAAACAATTTCTCCTCCATTATCAAAATCTTTTTCACCTCTTATCGTGTTCATACTAGCATCAACCGGCTTTAAATTATGAGCATCAGTATATAAAGGAACTTCAAATGGGTCACCAGCATCAAAATCTCCATGAGATTTAGGCCAAACGTGCTCTCTATTCCAGAAGTCAGGTTCAAAATTTGAGGAAAAATCAAATTTATCAATGGAATTTCCACTATATACTAGTATTATATTTGAGGGATTATTTGGGTCTTCATCAGCAGCTCTTAGTATACTTTTAGTTGTTGTATAGGAAAATGAAGTATGATTTCTAATGATGTTATGTAATTCAGCTTTTAATTCTGCACCGCTTAAACCTGCACAGGATGCATAATAGTCGTTAGGTTGACTAAATGAAATCAAACTAATTAATAAACATATAGATAAAATGTACTTATTCATAATTTTAAAATTTATATTCGATAGATGCAATTAACTTTCTACCTAATCCAAAAAATGTTGATGCTGAAGCAGCATCAGAGTTCATTGGTGTGTCTTCAACATAGCTAGAATTATTTTCAGCATCACTTATATATGTTGTATTGAGTAAATTTAAGACATTAAATTTAAACTTGAGACTGCTATCTCTGAAATAACGTGTATTCCCCACATGGAGACTAAATAAACTATAACTAGGTATTTGCCAGACTTCTTTTTCTTCATTTAGGGTAAATGGGTCGTAATCAGAAAAGAAACGATCAAAATACATCCCCTTTAATTGTATATATCCAGAGTTATTTTTATCTAAGCGAAAGTTATAACTAATACTCGATCCTATTTGAGTCTGTGGTGAATCTCCAACATATATACCTCGTGCATCAAAATAATCACTTTGCACAAGTTCTTGGTCCAAATAAAAGTTAACTGTATCACCAGAATTCCATTTCCAATTTCCAATGGAACTAAGGAATTCAAATTTGATATTTTTTGATATTTTTAATGCAAAATCAAGTTCTAATCCTTGATGAAGAGCATTGATCCCGTTGATATTATACGAAACGGTTTCTCCCCCGTCTAATACAGTTGTTCCAGCTTGTGGCTTATTTTCCCAAATTGTATTATACGCATTTAGGTTAATTGAAAAGTTTTGAGAACGATAACCATAGCCTATTTCTATTGCCTTTACAATTTCATTTTCAATATTATAATATACTTCATTGTCATAATTAAATACATTACTAAACCTAGGAGCTTTCGATAAAATACCAGTATTTATAAATACATTATTATACTCATCTATATTCCAATTAGCTCCTGTTTTAATTGTAAAACCAGGAAATGTTTGCCACTCAGTCTCAGTAAAACGGGCCTGATTGGATTCGATAGTATAGTTTTGGCCGTTGTAATTTATAGTATCATTAATACCTATTACCTCTACTAATACAGTATCTGATAAAACAAGATCTTGTTTTTTAAAGTAATCAACTCTTTTATACATGGTTTGTGAACCCGTAAGGTTTATAAATGTAGAAATACTCCCATAATTATATTCCACTTGCCCAAAGCCACCAAGCCATTTAACAATTCCATCATTATGATAATACATTTTATCTCCCTCTCTAAGCATTAAATTTTGCGAGCTTTCCCCGACACAATTTTTGCCATTAGATCCTAATACGCCGGCATAATAATCCCCCCCCAATAAATCATAAACTTCTCTGTAGTGTTCTCCACGATATGATCTTAAATCTAAACCTGATGCTAAATCTATATGTTCATTTAATTGGTGACTGAATGTAGATAATAATCCGGTCCAATAATGATTATTAATTGACGAGTATAATATACTTGTGGCTTTTTTCTCAGTTTCACTGTATGCTAGGTCTATTGCTGGACCTCCTGGATTAATAAAAGAATTCCAGGTATTTCCAGTGTTTGAATCAAAAATTGTTTGAAAATCAATTTGGTTTTCATCAGTGTAAGTTAATTGTCCTCCTTGAAAACCAGTTCCACCACCTTTACCTAAAGAATAATATATAACATTAGTTAATGAACTGTTGTTATTTATTTTCCACAAATGCTGAAAATTGAAATTAGGTTTATGGTAGTAGTTTTTAAATCTGTTGACAATATTATTATCACCCCAAATTGTATCAGTTGGCATTCCGTTATTATAAATTACTTGATAGTCATTATATTCTCCCCAATTTGGGTTGTAATTTAAACCATACCCTCCCTCAACAGACCCAGTGTCCACGCCTAGTGCATGCGCAAAGTCTTTATCATATACCGCCATACCTGTCTGATATTTTCTTTGATCATGTTGTTGAGGAGCTCCAAATGCTGATAATGAAAAAAGGTGATTATTAAGTTGTTTTTGCCATTTGAGGTAATAGAAAAATCCTTGAGAGCCAGTTTGTTCTACAATACCATCAGACTGTTTGAAAGAACCAGCAAAATTAAATTTACCGATTTTGAAATTTTTAGTAGTATATGCAAAAGATGTTCTTAAATAATTACCACTCCCCAGTTCTTGCTTTATGAGCCCTCCTTCTTTCTGATCTACTCCTTTAGTCATTATGTTAATAGTTCCTCCAACAGAAGGTAGTGCAAGCTTTGAGGCTCCTAGTCCTCTTTGAACTTGAATAGTTCTGGTCAATGCATCTAGCCCAAACCAATTGGACCAATATACCCATCCATTTTCCATGTCATTCATAGGAACTCCATCTATCATAACTGCTACGTTTCTTTGGTTGAAACCACGTATATTAATTCTGACATCACCATCACCTCCTCCTTGTTGTGTGGCATATACACCTGGAGTTGAATTTAATAACATTGGGATTTCTTGACCAGCTAATTCTCTCTCTATTTTTTCTAATTTCACATTGCTAAGTGATACAGGTGTTTTTCTAAACTCTGCTTGGTCTCCTATAACCTTTACAACATCCAATACTGTATCATCATTTAATTGAATGATTAATTCGAGAGAATTATTTAATTCGTATGTGATAGTCATGCTTTGAGACTTATAGCCAATGTATGAAATGGTTAATGTGTATTCTCCATCTTCAATATTTTGAAATTTAAATTCGCCATTGATATTTGATGTAGTACCTAGTAATATATTTGAATTATCATTTTTGGCTAGCACTAGGTTAGCACCAATTAATGATTCTCCTGTTTTATTGTCTAATACAATTCCTGAAATTAAACTACTTTCTTGTGATGCTATTTTTTTAACATATGTAGTTTTTTGATTAGCATTATCATAATCATGTAAATCAGTTTTGATATCTTTTGCATTTTTTTCTTTATCGAAGGATGAATTTTTTTTAATAGTCCAATTAGTATCTTGCTGCGAAACATCAGTATTAAAATAGCTTTTATATTTTTCTTTAAACTCCTTAATTATTTCACCAGGTATAATTGGAGTATTTTTGTCAGCAGATTGTTTGTGATATATAATAAGAATACAAGTTAAAATATCGGCTGCTTTATCACCATAGGCACTGCGAAATATTGCTAAATCTCTATTAGTGTTTTTAGTGAAATAGCTGTCCATCGAATACGTGTTTATCATTGCTTTGATGGAAGTGTTTCTGTATTTAGTGTTTTTTTCGATTGGTAAGGTAGCACACTCTTCCTCAAATAAATTGATAATGCCATTTAAATTAGCGGTTTGACAAAAAGTCAAACCGCTATAAAGTAGAATGCAATAAAACAGTAATTTCTTACACATCTACTTTAAAACAATTGATTTAGATTTGGTTCCTTTTGAGTCAGTTAATGAAATTATATAAAGTCCACTAACATTAGGCAAACAAACTTCCATTTGGTTTTTATCAAGTTTAGATTTGTGTGTAATCAATTTACCTTGAGTGTTAAATATTTTTAAATCTGTAATATTTAAATTGTTTTTAATGGATAATGTATTATTAGTCGAGGGGGTTGGGTAAATTAAAAATCCACCACCTGCTTCTTCTAGCTGTGTATTAGGGTTACATGCGCAATCATGTAAACCTAAATTGGTAAAAGTATTCACAGCAAGTGAATCCCATTGTAGGGTAGGGTCAAAATTTATAGGATTAGAGGTAACTCCTGATGTTACAGTCTCTATTCTCACTAAAGTATGATCTTTAGTCCATATTGCGCCATTTTCATCAGTCCATCCTGCCCCTGGGTCATCACCAACTTTTCCAATTAAGTCAATTACTCCACCACCAATCATTTCTAATGTAATCGCATCATTCCCATTAAAGAACATTGTTTGAGGATACATTGCTGCTGAATCAGGGTCGGTTCCCCCGTAGTAGGTTCCATTGGCCCAAAAATCAATTCTGCTTTGCAAATCACTGTCAGCATCATATATTGTCACTTCTTCATTTGTAATACTATCGGTGTAGGTGTAATATCCATCCCACATAGGAGCATCATATCCTGTTCCTTCAGGATCTCTTTTATCTAAACCTATTACAAAAGTTGAATACGGTTCGATTATCCCTTCAAGTTGTTGAGGAGTACTTGCCTGAGTAGCTCCGTTAGTATATCTTGATACAGAATAATAAGATAGGTCAATTGGATTTTCCGTGGGGTTATAAATTTCTAAAGCTTTGTTGTTAGACCAACCTTCCACATATTCTGATATAAATAAATCAGAGCAGTCTTGTGCTTGAGAAAAGTTATAACATAAAGTGATCAATAGTAGTGTAATAAAGTGTTTCATACTAGAATTTTTTGGTTAAAAATAAAATTTAGTTATTAACGTATTGTTAATTTAAGTTAAATTTCTTTACAATTAAGTTTAATAGTTCAATAAAACTAATATGCTAAAAAACATAAAATAGTTATATATATAAAATATAATAACAAGATTTTATTAATTATTTTTGCACTTTAGTTAAAAGCAAAATGCAAACTAGTTTAGTTATCATTCCTACTTATAATGAAATTGAGAATATTAGTATAATGATCAATACGGTATTTTCTATTTCTAAGGATGTGCATATTTTGATAGTAGATGATTCTTCACCAGATGGTACAGCGAAAGAAGTAATTAATTTGCAATCTCAATATCAAGATCGATTGTTCTTATTAGAGCGTTCAGAAAAAAGAGGTTTAGGAACCGCCTACGTTGCAGGGTTTAAGTGGGGTTTGAATAAATCATATAATTATTTTTTTCAAATGGATTGTGATTTTTCTCATAATCCTAATGATTTAAATAAATTATATCATCTATTAGTGAATCAAAATATTGATTTATGTGTTGGTTCTAGATATGTATCTGGTATTAACGTGGTTAACTGGCCTTTAAGCAGGGTTTTGTTATCTTATTTTGCATCCTTTTATGTTAGACTGATCACTGGAATGAGAATAAAAGATCCTACAGCAGGATTTAAATTATATAAACGAAAAGTATTAGAAACCATTGATTTAAATCATGTAGAGTTTGTTGGATATGCATTTCAAATAGAAATGAAATTTAGAGCTTGGAAAAAAGGATTTAAAATTGTTGAATTGCCAATTATTTTTAAAGATAGAGAAAGAGGAGTTTCAAAATTAAACAGCAGTATTATAAAGGAGGCTGTGTTCGGAGTTTTAAAAATGAAAATAAAAAGCATTTTCTCGTCTTCATATAATTAATTATTATTATGGGAATATTATTAAAGAACACAAAAAAAGTTAATGAGGGGTTAATAGAAGAAGTAGATGTCTTAATAGAAGAAGAATTTATAAAAAAAATATCATCCTCAATTTCTGCTAAAAATCATAAAGTCATAGATCTAGAAGGTAAATATCTTTTGCCTGGCGTAATAGATGACCAAGTGCATTTTAGAGAGCCGGGATTAACTCATAAGGCAACCATTTATTCAGAATCAAGATCTGCAGTTGCAGGTGGTATTACCTCTTTTATGGAAATGCCAAATACTTATCCACCTGTTTTAACACAAAAGCTTTTGCAAGATAAATTTGACATTGGATTAAAGGATTCTTTAGCAAATTTTTCTTTTTTCATGGGAGTTTCAAATGACAACATTAACGAAGTTTTAAAAACAGATTTTTCTAAAGTTCCTGGGTTAAAAATTTTCATGGGTTCCTCTACAGGTAATATGCTAGTAGATAATTTTTCTGTACTGAATAATATTTTTTCTAATGCTGAAGGTTTAATTGCAGTACATTGTGAAGATGAAGAAACTATAAAATTAAATATTAAAAAAGTAAAACAAAAATATGGGGATAATGTGCCAATGTTTGAGCACCCCAATATTAGGTCTAGAGAGGCATGTTTTAAGTCTAGCTCATTAGCAGTGGATTTAGCTAATAAGTATTCTAGCAGGTTGCACGTGTTACATATTTCCACAGCTCAAGAATTAAAATTATTTGAAAATACAATTGCTTTGAAGGATAAAAAAATCACATCAGAAGTTTGTATCCATCATCTTTCTTTTACAAATAGAGATTACCAAGAGAAGGGAGCATTCATAAAGTGGAATCCTGCTGTAAAAAGTATCGAAGATCAGGATGCTTTATGGGAAGGTTTATTAAATAATAAACTCGATATAATTGCTACAGATCATGCTCCTCACACAGTTGAGGAAAAAAATAATTTATATTTTTCTTGTCCTTCAGGTGCTCCCATGGTACAACATGCGTTGCCAATGATGCTACAGCATTACGTTAATAATAAAATTTCTATTGAACAAATTGTTGAAAAGATGTGTCATGCACCTGCTATTTGCTTTAATATTGAAAAAAGAGGATATATTAAGGAGGGCTATTATGCAGATTTAGTCGTTATAGAAAAACAGGCATGGCAAGTAAATAAAGAAAATATTTTATACGCTTGTAAATGGTCACCGTTAGAACAAAAAAAATTAGATTACAAAATTTATCAAACATTTGTCAACGGAAATTTAGTATATAATAATGGTATGATAAAAAATATTAAAAATGGCAAAATACTTTCTTTTAATCATTAGTGTTTTTTTTCTTATTAGTTGTNGNAATAATNCACAATCTTTTGANTTAATCCCAAAGGAATCTTTTAAAAGTATTCTAATTAAAATANAAACTTCAAATNATCAAGATAGTTTGTTNNTAGATTCTATTTTAATTGATCATCAAGCTTCTAANGAGATGTATGANCAAACNTTAATGTTTTATATTAATCANCCTGAACAAATGCGAATANTTTTACAAGAAATAAAAGACTCNTTATCTACTTAGTGTCTCTTTTGNATANAGCTTTNCGCATTTTTTTATNGATTCAGATATTTNTANATAATTATATGAGATTATTTNATTAATCTTAGACGAGTTAAGCAAAAATTCGGTTTTGGTATATTTTACTGCATCANGACTTAGTTCAATTTTTGTGCCTTTAACNTTATTACAAATGATATTTATATAAATAAGTATTTTAATAATTATTGGAGATAATTTTATATATGGCTTAGTTTTATTAAGCTCAGTTGAAATAATAGTCATTAGTTTTTTATAGCTTATATGATCAGAGTTAATTATAAAACGTTCATTTGTTATTTTTTTCTCCATTAGCAAAATCATAATTTTTGTTAAATCATTTACATCAATTACACCACAACTACCGGGGACATAAAAAGGACCACTAATTTTACTTTTTTTAATAATTGTACCAATACCTGAATTCCAAAAACCAGGCCCTATAATTAATGAGGGGTTTACAATAAAGCCATTTAAACCTTCGTTAAATCCTCTCCAAACCTCTATCTCAGCTAGATATTTAGAAACAGCATAGCTAGATTTATTCTCCCAAGACCAGTAGGTGTTTTCATCAGCAGGCAATCCTTTATTATCTCCTAAAGTTGCAATTGAGCTTACATGGCAAATGTGGTCAATACCATGTTTTAAGGATAGATCAATAATATTTGAAGTACCCACAGTATTGACTTCAATCATTTCTTTTTTTAATGAATCATTAAATGAAACAAAAGCAGCACAGTGATAAATAATTTTGACATTTTTAATTATATCTTCTAGTAATATTATATCTAGAATATCACAATTTTTCCAGATAATTTGATTAAATAAATTGGTGCCATTTTTTGAGTAGTAATTAAATATTTTTTTAACATTTTTTATGTTGCTAGTTTGTCTTTTTAGCGCAATTGGTGATTTTCCAGCTTTAGTAAGGTGGTACAGAAGGTGAGCACCAACCAAGCCTGTTCCTCCTGTTACAAGTGTTTTAGACATTGTTTAAATTATAATATATTAAATATATGTTTTTCCATTCTTTAATAATACATTTACAATATATAAATTAGTATTTATGGACTTTATTAATGAAATGGATTGGCGTGGTATGATTCATGATACCACACCAGGCTTAAAAGAAAAATTACAAGAAGGCATTACTTCAGCGTATGTTGGATTTGATCCTACTGCTAGTTCTTTACATATAGGTAATTTAGTTCCCATTATGTTGTTAGTACATTATCAAAAATGTGGTCATAAGCCGATTGCTCTTTTAGGAGGTGCCACCGGGTTAATAGGAGATCCCTCTGGTAAAAGTGCTGAAAGAAATTTGTTGAGTGTAGATGAAATCCACCATAATCTTCTAGGCGTCAAATCCCAGTTAGAATTGTTTTTAGATTTTACTGATGTGAAGAATGCAGCAGATATTGTTAACAATATGGATTGGTGTCAGGATATTAATATGGTCACATTTTTAAGAGACATTGGTAAGCATTTAACGCTTAATTATATGATGTCTAAAGACTCAGTTCAAAATAGAATGGAAACAGGTATTTCATTTACTGAATTTTCGTATCAACTTATTCAAGCATATGATTTTTATTATTTATATAAAAATAAACAATGTGTCGTTCAAATTGGGGGTTCAGATCAGTGGGGAAATATTACTTCTGGAATTGAGTTAATAAAAAAAATGAGTGGTAATAAGGCATATGCTTTAACAACTCCTTTAATTACAAAGTCAGATGGTTCAAAATTTGGAAAAACTGAATCAGGAAATATTTGGTTAGATCCCGGAAGAACTTCGCCGTATAAATTTTTTCAGTACTGGATGAATATAAGTGATCAAGATGCGGAGAAATGGATTAAAATATTCACTACATTTTCACAAGAAGAGATTTTAGAAATTATAAAAAATCATCATGAAAACCCTCACTTAAGAATTTTACAACAAGAATTAGCAAAAAGTCTTACTTCTAGAGTACACGGTGTTAGTCGATACAATCAGTCTGTAAAAGTTTCTAATATATTATTTGGGAAAAATACTTCTGAGTTAATTACACAAATTACAGAGGAAGAATTTTTAATGGTATTTGAGGGTGTAGATCAATATAATATCTCTAAATCAGCACTAGATCAGCCGGTTGAGCCCACTAGTCTACTTACTGATTTGTCTGGAGCCTTTGATTCTAAAAGCGAATTGCGACGATTGTTTAAGTCGAATGCAATTAGTTTAAATAAGATAAAGTGGAGTGTTGATCAGCTAGTTACAAAAGATAATTTGCTTAACAATAAATATATTTTA
>NZUB01000052.1 GCA_002696965.1 Flavobacteriales bacterium
AATAAATACTTTACCTCTATCTACGATATTATTATCAGCATTCTCATAAAGAATAAAGGATTCATCTCTTTTAAATTGAAAAGTATATTTTTCCCCTTGATTAGCAGATATATCTTCCCATCTACCTATCAGCGATTTTTTCAAATCTTTTACCCTGCGTGATAGTGGTGGCCTAATATAATTCCCCTTTGAATCATACATAATTCTATCGACTACTTGAAGAGGTCCATCTGATTTCAAATCAGGTTTTGCCTGCCAATATATGATAATTTCTCTAGGAGAACCATCAGGGTACACCTTATTAATATGAATAATCTCATCATTACAAAAAACAATTACAATAGAAAATATATATATAAATAATTTCATTTTTTATCTCCTACTTTTAGTTATTAAATTATTTTTAAATCTTTCAAAAATATTAAAACAAATAGACTTAGTAAAACCCACATTCCAAATTGTTGAACCCTAACTAAGGTCTTAGCTGAAATCTTACTTCCTTTTATTTTTTCAATAATAGCAATCAATGCGTGTCCACCATCTAAACCTGGAAATGGCAAAATATTAATAACTCCCAAACTAATACTAAGCATCGCCATTAAGCTCAAAAGACTTAGAAAACCTTGGCTCGCAAATTCTCCAGACATCTTTGCTATTCCAATAGGTCCTGAAGCTCCTTTAGCAGAAACTTGTCCTGTAATAAGTTCAAATATACCTGATGCTGTTCCAGCTATTCCTTCAAACAAACTATTTGAAGCTACATCTAACAGTTCAAAAAATTCTAATTTTTCGTTTTCGAAGCTTACTCCAAGTCTACCGTATGATTCTTTATTTCCATACTGATCATATCTATAAAACTGAACTGGTTTTATATTTCTTATTGGTATAGTATCACCATTTCTCAGAATTTCCACATCTAAATTATTAGAACTTTCAATTAATGGGATTATATCCTTACTATATTTCACTGTTTGATTGGTAGAGCTATTACTAATACTTAATATTCTATCCCCTTTAAAAATTCGACCATATACGGGTCCTTTTTTTAGTTGTAATGGTGAGTGGTTAACTTTGCCAATATAGTATTTTCTATCACTTAGCAGATTAGATTGATTAATTGATTGAATTGAAAACTTTTTACTACCCGGTTCTAGATCAATTTTTACTGAAGAATTACTATCTGATAAACCTTCGCTAAATGAGTTAATATTAAATGGCATTGTAGCTTCAATTTTTTCAATGTCATCTGCAACTAAATTATTGAATACAATATATCCATTTTCATTATCTATTAAGGAATGATGCTTTAATGTATCAGGAGAATAGGATAATCTAGAATAAAAAAAGTCATCACCTTCTAAATGCTTACCATTAATCGTCACATCTTCTATTAAATCAGGAAATAATTTATCTACGACTAAATTAATTTTATTTTTAGGATACCCTGTAAATGCTAATAAAATTATAAATATTATAAACGCTAAAACAAANTTNAATATGAACACCTGCAGATGTAAACCATAANTTTTGCCAAGTTTTTTTTGATTGATACTCATAATCTGCACCTGTNGAGTTAGGATCCATACTCTCNTCTANAATCCCAGAAACCTTAACATATCCNCCNANAGGNAGTAATGCAAAACAATATTCTGTGCCACTTCCCTTTTTACTTTTACTNTTNATAAACATTTCAAAAATAGGAGCCCAAACAAACTTTTTATNAACAACTTTATAAAAGAATATTTTAAAATCCCAGCCTCCTGGCATTGACGTAAATGATAAAAATCTAGGAGGAAATCCAACAGAAAATTTTTCCACTCTCATTCCTGTTGATCGCGCAGCTAAATAATGGCCAAGCTCATGAATAAAAACTAAAACACTAATGACAAATGCGAAAGAAACTANGGTTAAAAACATTATACAACAATCTCCTTTTTTATATATTCTTTTGTCCATCTAGATAAATTATTTATTTCATCTAATGTTGGACTTTGAATTGCATCATGATTATTAATGCATTTTTCTATTAATTTAGGTATNTCCATGAATGATATTTCTTCATTTAAAAATTTAGCCACAACTATATCGTTTGCAATATTTAATACTACCTGATGAGAGCCTCCTGAAAATAGTGCATCTTTTGCAATTTGTATACATGGGAACTTCTCAATATCAACATCTTCAAAAGTTAANCTATTATTANCTACAAAATTAAATGGTTTAATANTATCAANGTATCTTTCNGGATATGACAAAGAAAATTGAATTGGAACTTTCATATCAGGCTNACCCATTTGGGCTTTAATAGATCCATCNGAAAACTCAACCATAGAATGAATTATTGATTGAGGATGCACAACAATATCAATTCTACTTTTTTCTATACCAAATAGCCAATATGCTTCAATAAATTCTAATCCCTTATTCATCATAGTGGCAGAGTCAATAGTAATCTTTTTTCCCATGCTCCAGTTTGGGTGCCTNAAAGCTTCTTTTAAAGTAATATCATTAAATGTTTCTAATTTTCTTTCTCTAAATGGACCTCCCGATCCAGTTAAAATAATTCTATTGATATTTTTGAAATTTTCACCCATTAAACACTGAAATATAGCGCTGTGCTCGCTATCAACTGGTAATAGAGTAGCATTATTTTTATCTCGAATATCATTCATTAACCAACCTGCCATTACCACACTCTCCTTATTGGCAAGAGCAAGTGGAATATTATTCTCTAATGCCAATATAGATGGTAGCATACCATCTGCTCCAACAATTGAGTTCAGCATTAAATCTACTTTTTGTTTTGAAAGCTCATTTAAACCATCATACCCCGANAAAACTTCTATATTTTCATCTTTCAAAGCATTTGATACCTCAGACTCATAACTAGAATCCACTATGCATACTTTTTTTGGNCTAAGTTCCTTAGCTTGACGTATAATCTCTGATGAGCTAGANAAACATGATAGATAATCAACTTGATAATTGTTAAATCTATTTATAACCTCTATCGCTTGTGTTCCAATTGATCCAGTTGAACCTAATATTCCAATAGTCTTCAAAGATTCACACCTATTGATAGAAAAGAATTAGTATTTTTTTTAGAATCGAATGATTGATATAAACCCAAATACAAAAATATATTTTCAAATATGTTATAGCTGGCAACAATATTAGGCCTTATGCTATTATCCCCACCTAGTTGAATATGTTGTATAGCAAGTTGAAGACTATACTTATTTAGAGTTCTTAAAAAAATTAAACTATTTTGTAGCCATGTATAGTTTCCACTATCTGTATATCTTAGTTTATTTGCTGAAAAAGATAAAATTACTTTATTATTTTTCTTTTGATTTAAAATTATTTTTCCACCAACAATATTGTGTGAATCAATATCTGAAAATTCTTTTAGTTTATATTTTATTGAACTTTTAAAATCAATTGACATATTATGAGACACCATCCATTGAAATCCTAAGTATAAATTTTCATTATGATTTGAATTTAAGCATAGGTCAAATCCAATATTTTTAAATATTTGANTGTAGGAAGGNTTAATTTTATGGCTAATATTTTCTAAATTCCCATTTGATAAAATAATGCTGAAAGCAAATACTTTGAACAAAATAAGAAATTTAATTTTATTAAATAAGGCCTCTATCACTTCTTTCTATGAATTCCAGGATAACATTTATCTCATCTGAATCATCAAAATCTTCTTTTATTTTCATTACAGCTTGAGATGTGTTTANATCCGATTGATAAATTAAACTATAGGCTTTTTTAATCTGAGNTCTGGATTTAGCTGAGAATTTTCTTCGTCTTAAACCTACACTATTAATGCCCGCATATCTAAGAGGTTCNCCAGTAGCTAGAATGTATGGAGGCACATCCTGTAAAATAAGACGACCTCCTCCAATAAACGCATGCTTACCAACCTTGCAGAATTGATGGACTGGAGTGCATCCACCTATTATTGCAAAATCATCAATTTCTGCATGTCCNGCAATATTAACAGATATCGAAANAATCACATTATCCCCTACAACAACATCATGAGCAACATGTGAATATGACATCAGCAAACAGTCTGAGCCAATTTTAGTTATTTTTTTATCTTTGGTCCCTCTATGTAGTGTGCAAAACTCTCTTACNGTAGTTCTATCCCCTATTTGTAANCTAGATTTCTCTCCTTCAAACTTTAAATCCATTGGTATTTCACCAACTACAGCNCCTTTAAATATTTTACAATCTTTACCAATCGATGAAAACTCTTTAATTATAACACTAGAACCAATTTCAGTATTATCACCGATAGAAGTATTTTTTTCAACTATTGAGAATGGACCAATTTTTACATTATCTCCAATTTTTGCATCTTTATCCACAATAGCTGTTGGATGTATTAAATTTGACATACTAAAACTCTTTATCCATTACAGTTGCCATAAATTCTGATTCAGCAACAACTTTATTTTTAACAATTGCACGACCACTTAATTTACATGTATTCATTTTATATGACACCAAATCTATTTCAAAATGTACTCGATCTCCAGGATAAATCATCTTTTTAAACTTTGCAGAATTGATTCTTGAAAAGATTACCAATTTTTTTGTCGGATCCCCAACAGTATGTAATAATAAAAACCCACCTGATTGAGCCATTGCTTCTATAATCAAAACTCCTGGCATAATAGGCTTTCCTGGAAAGTGNCCCTGAAAGTACGGCTCATTAAAAGTAACATTCTTNACTGCCTTAACNGTTTTATCNGGAACTAGTTCAGTTATCTCATCAATCAATAAAAAAGGATACCTATGATGTAAAATCTTCAATATATCACTTATATCATANTTATATTTCTTTAAGTTATGCCCCACCTTAAACTCCTTTGCTATTTTCTTTACAAATTCAACATTNGATGCATGCCCTGTCCCTTTTGCAATAATATGCCCTTTTATAGGTCGTCCAAGTAAATATAGGTCACCAATCAAGTCTAAAATTTTATGCCTAATTGCCTCGTTGGGGAAATTTAGCTCAAAATTATTTAAAATTTTATTTTTGAATGCACCCATATCTATATCATAAATACTACAAATTTCTTTTTTTACATCNTCACTTAAATTATTATCAATATATGCAACACCATTATCTAGACTAGCTCCTTTTGCAAGACCTTTTTTATTTAAATAAACTAACTCTGAAGCTAAACAAAAAGTTCTAGCTGGTGCTATCTCATTAATAAATTTATCCTTTAGAAGATTAAAGTCAGAAAAATCAATGGAAAAAATATCAGAACCTATCGTATCACAAGTTGGATAATCAATAATATATGTTAATTTGAATCCATCAAAAGGTAANCCAATTAGAGAAATATCTTTCGAGGGAATCTCGTATTCAACCTTTCGATCAATAACTATTGGATGCAAGTCTTTACTTTGAGCTTTTGTACCTACCTTTTCAATAGACTTTATAAATTGCAAAGAACTNCCATCTAAGGTTGGNGGTTCGTCAGAATCAATCTTAATGTTCGCATTAGTTATNGAAGTTGCATAAAAAGCAGCCATCAAATGCTCAATTGTATTTATTTTTTCATTAGAATTGCNGATAATAGTTTTTCTTTCAGCGCATGTAGCATTTAAATAATCAGCTTTAATTTTTTGTTTATTATAAATAAAAGTAATTCCACTATCAACTGCTGCNGGCNCTATNTCAATACTGACCTTATTTCCAGAATGCAAACCAACACCATTTATAACAACTGGATTATTTATNGTATGCTGCTTCAAGGTTATAACTTTATTATTTTTTTCATATAATTAGGTAATTTTCTTAATGCAATTTCCTCTTTTACTCTATCTTTATGTATTTTNGCGGGATTNCCAGAAAGAAAAAGTCCTTTTGAAAATGATTTTGTCACTAANGACTTTGCCCCAATCATACAATTATCACCTATTGTAATNTGTCCAACAATACCTACTTGTCCACCAATAGAAACATTATCACCTATTTTAGATGTTCCTGCNATAGCNGCACCTGAAACAATGATACAGCTCTGCCCAATCTCTACATTATGAGCAATTTGAACTAAATTATCTATTTTAGTATTATCTCCAACTATGGTTTTNCCAATNGTACCCCGGTCAATAGTAACATTGCTACCAATCCATACATCCGATCCAATAATAACATTTCCAATATGTGGAAAATTTAAATGTTTTCCATCTTCAACAACTGTCCCAAAACCATCAGAGCCAATTACTGTTCCAGATTGAATAATTGTATTATCTCCAATGGTACAATTTTTTTCCACTACTACATTATTATGTAAAATAACATTATTGCCAATTGTACTATTTTCNGAAATAATNCAATTATTACCCAACCTAACATTATCTCCTAACTTAACACCATTTTGAATTGTATTAAACGACTCTAAATTTAGATTAGATCCAATGCTCGCATCATGATGTATAAAAGANGTTTCATATTTAAAACTTGTATCACTAGCCATATTATTATGGATAAACTTTATTGCTTTAAGTAACCCTAATCTAGGTTTTTTAACCCTAATCAGAGAAACTTCCTTTCTACTAGAGTCTTTAAAATCTTCAGATACTATTAGAGCTCCACATTTTGTTGAAGAATAATATTTCAAATATAATGGATTATCTATAAATGATAGCGTNCAGGAATCNCCATCATTAATCTCTGANACTCTTAAAATATTTTTATCAGGACCAATTAATTTGCCATTAATTTTTTTAGCTATATGAGATAGTTTAAACAATTCAATTACTGAGNAGGCTCATCTTTAAGCTGTTTTAAAACAAGTGCGTTTAAATTATTCTCTTCTTTTTTATAAATTAATCCAGCTTGTTCTGAGTCCATAACATAATCATAATTTTCTTGAAAAGCTACCTTGTCAACTGCTGCATAAACNTTTTGAATTATAGGGTTCATTTTTTGAGCATTAAGTCTAGCTAGCTCACCTTCAGGTCCCATTTTCTGCATGTAAAATGTCTGTATTGATTGCTGATACTGAGTAATCTCCATTTCGGTTTGCTGNCTTCTTTCATCGTTCATCAATATTTGATTTTTTTGATAAGCTTGCAACATACTATCTAGCTTAACTTCCATATCTTGTATTTCTGTTTGCCATTTTCTCGATTGGTCCTCTAGCTCAGCNTGAGCTTGTCTGAAATCATCTAATTGAGTTACAACTGTAGATAACTCAATCCAACCAACNTTTACTTCAGCAATTGAAACTGTTATTAAACTTATTATTATTGTTATTATTACTTTCATCTTTTATTATCTCCGTTAATTTATTGGCATACCAAAAATAAAGTGATGCTCCCAGCCGTGAGGTTGNCCAGGACCAAAAATNGTATCNTCAAAACCATACCCTATATCATAACCTAAAGTACCAAGCATTGGCATAAACAACCTAATACCAATACCAGCNGACCTTTTTAAATCTGTTAATTTAATTATATCATAATCAGACCAAACATTTCCCATATCTGCAAATATAAANCCATATACTGTAGGCTCNTTAGAAAATGACCATCTCAGTTCTAATGAATATTTTAACATTAAATTTCCACCTCTTGGNCTGAAATCATAAGGGCCNATGGAATTTTCTCTATAACCTCTTAACATTTCTCCATAAGACATNCCCGAACCNCCCATAAAATATCTTGCNGATATAGGNATTACAGATCTTTGAGATTCTGAAACTTTAATAGAATTTAATGAACCAATTTTAAATTCCTGACTAAGCACCAANTTTTCCAAAATAGATTTAAATACATTAATTTCAAATGTATTTTTAAAATAGTCATGATCACCNCCNAATACAGCACCTGATAAAGTTGACTGGAATTTAATTTTGGAACCTAATGTAGGAAACTCAGGTCTATTTCTACTATCTCTAGTAATCGTTTGAGATAAAGATATTCCAATTGTAGAGAAGTAATATTGGCTGTTATTATATTCTATATATGGATCGATCGAATCACCCCAATAACTAGTCAAATCACTAATATTNGACGAAAAAGANCTGTCTTCTGAAAAGGTNGCTGCCCAAGAAATTTTAAAATATCTATCAGGCCATTTTAATTTACGCCGACCAAACCTTAAACTTGCTCTAAAATTATCAGTGTCAAACGGCCAAAAACTATTTTGATTTTGACCTCTTTCTGAATGCGATAATGAGATACCAATACTATTTGGCGTATCAAANAGGGACGGATCAAAAAAGCTAATAGAGTAAGATTCAAACTGATTAGTTGACGTAGTATAAGAGCTTAATGAACTTTGATTCATNCTATTACNAGATAATCCTCTCTGATACTGAATAGATAAATTTTGGCCTTTACCACGAAAATTGGGAAATTGAAATCCNCCNCCGCCNTGAAATCCATGNACTTGATTGTATCCCATAGTGAAATTTGCTTGTCCCGTCCCTTTTTCAGAAACAAGCAGCTCAACACTAATTTCATTATCTGAAANAGGTATAATACGAGGCTGGACATCATCAAAAAAATTGAGCATCCATAAATCAGTAACGCTTTGTATTAATTTATTTCTGCTAAATTTATCTCCGGGAAAGATATCTAGTTCTCTTCTAATAACGTTTTCATCTGTTTTTTTATTNCCNGATACCATAATATCTTTAATTGTAAAAATATCCCCTTCCATNAAGATAAAATCTATATCNAGCTGGTTTTCAAATTCCAAAGATGGCTTTACAACTGTTTTCAAGTTNAAATTTAGAAAACCTTCATTCATGTATATAGACTTAATAGATTCAACTACTTGAAAATTTATCAATTTCTGATTATATATACTTCCTGAATTTAAGTTAGCAACATTATTTAGAAGTGAATCAGATTTCAGAGAATTATTTATCCAACTTATATCTCCAATTATATATTGNGGCCCTTCATCTATTTTTAAATCTATCTTAATATCTTTTTCTCCATAATCAATAACTTCTTCAATAATTTGAAAATCTTTGTAGCCATTATTATAATAAAAACTTTCTAGTAAGAATTTATCTTCAATATATTTTTCATAATCAAATTTTCCCTTCCATGGACGATACCACTTTTGTGTAGATGTTTGCTTTAATTGCTTTAGAATTTTTCTATCTGAATAATTCTGATTACCAATAATATTAATATTCTTTAGTTTTATTTTATTTCCCTCTTGAATATTNAAAACAATATTACTAAATCTTTGTCCTTCTANNAAAANATCCTCAATAGAGAAAGCAACTTCTACATTATGGTAATTTTTTTCTTTATAGTATGAAGNCAACTTATTTACGCTCTGNTGAATATCATTATAATTNACAAAATTATTACTAGTAAGGCTAAGCTCATCAAGTAATTTTTTATCTGAAATTTTATCATTTCCCAAAATCACAATATCTTTGATAGGAGGAGCTTCCAAAACAGATATNACTAATCTATTAACGATAATTTTCTCTATATCNATTTTAATATCTAGATATCTTCCAGTGCNCCAAAGTCTTTCGATTGCATTTTGAATATGATAATTATTAATTATTGTACCAGATTCTAGCTTTGAAATAAATTTAATATTATAGTCAGAAATCATTTCATTTCCTCTGACCTCTATTTCNTCAATCATAACATTTTGATTTTGAGATAATAAAAAAGATACNAGCACTAAATGTATAAAAAATAATTTATTCATTTTTATTAATTTGCTCGCTTATTTTACCAAATCTTCGTTCTGTATTTCTAAAATTTAATATTGCTTTCATATANTCATCNTTATCAAAGTCTGGCCAGTATTTCTTAGAAAAGAATATTTCTGAATAAGCAATTTGCCAAAGCAAAAAATCACTTATACGAAGTTCTCCCCCTGTTCTTATTAATAGGTCTGGGTCACCTAAATGATTTTTTTCATTCAATNCATTAGAAAACATAGCAGTATCAATATCTTCTAATTTAATTTGATTATTATAAACTTTTTTAGATATAATTTTAACTATATTTATTATCTCTTGCCTACTACTATAACCTAATGCAAGATTTAAATTTAAAATAGTGTTGTCTTTGGTTGCATTTACAGTCTCTTCAATTATNTTAATAACTTTATTAGGGAAAAAAGATATATCTCCAATATAGGTNACTCTTAACCCNTTTTTTTTAAAAGTATTCATCTCATTTTTTAGAGTGAAATACAATAAATCCATCAAACCCAAAACTTCATTCTTAGGTCGTTGCCAGTTATCTTTTGAAAATGTGTATAAAGTTAACGATTTAACTCCTATATTTTTTGAACAATCNATTATTTNTCTNACNGANTCAACNCCTTTCTTATGCCCCATTAATCGTGACTTNGAATTAGATTTTGCCCANCGTCCATTACCATCCATAATAATAGCAACATGATTTGGAGTATTNTTTTTCANTTTATATTAAGCTTCTTTTTTACAAATGAAGNCATTTTAACAAATTCTTTATATACANTATTATTTATATTATTTAACATAAACGGCTTTCCATTTTCAATAGATAAAGATAATTGNGTNTTTAATGGTATNCTTCCTATTAATGGTACTCCAATTCTGTCACTCTCAGATTGCCCACCNGGNCCATCAAAAAAATTAATTGGAATTTCAAAATTTCCATCTGAGTCTACGCTAATAACCTTTTCAAGNCCATCTAAGCATATCCTAANGTTAGACAAATTATCCGTTGACTCTACTTTTCCCTCAAGTAAAAAATTTGACATATTTTCAACAACACCCAAAATNGGAACATTAACTTTTTTAAACATTTCAGATCCTTTGCGTACATCTTCAAGAGCAATTTTTTGAGGAGTAGTCACCATTAACATCCCATCTATNGCAAGCTTCTGAGCCAAGGTCAATTGAACATCTCCAGTACCNGGAGGCAAATCAATAACAAGTATNTCTAAGCTTTTCCAATCTACATTATCAAAAAATTGGTTTGTTAGNTTAGCAACCATNGGCCCCCTCCATATNGCTGGGGAATCTCCTTGATTCAAAAATCCAAAAGACATGAGCTGCATTCCATNTTTCTTTATTGGAATTAGTTTTTGATCAACAATTCGAGGAGTTCTCTTTTCGCCAATAATTAAAGGTAAACTTGGNCCNTATATATCAAGGTCTAAAAACCCTACTCTACAAGTTTTACTTAATTCAGAAGCTAGATTTATTGCTATGGTAGATTTTCCTACTCCGCCTTTAGCGCTACCAACTGCGATAATTTTATCAATTTCTGCAACTTTATTATTTTGAAAATCTGAATCTGCATCAATTAAGTCAATTTTTATTTTCAAACTATCTATATTCAAACTNTTCTCTANTTTAGATTTTATAGTATTTTCTANTTCTTTAATTACATTNGAATTACTNGACTTAAACGATAGAACCAATACCACATTTTTATCTTCAATTTGNATATCTTTTACAATTCCAAAGGAAATTATATCNCTAGAATAACCTGGATATTTAACATTTTTTAATACGTCAATTATATTTTCTCTTGATATCATTTGAAAAGCNAATATTTTAGTGCTTAAATTAAAATTTACCTTCTATTTATTAATCATTNTGTTTGAGACCAAAAAAATCGTAGTTCATTTNAATGTAATGAGNCCAATTATCCGGAACTAAGTCCTCGCTAAAAATTGCATCAACAGGGCATTCNGGNTCACAAGCTCCACAATCAATACATTGTTCAGGATTTATGTATAGCATTTTATTTTNAGCATTAAATTCACTTTTTTTTGTTTCTGCCCCAGAACCTTGANTATTAAAGGGNCCGTGAATACAATCTACTGGACAGACTTCTAANCACGCAGTATCACAAGTACTAACGCAAGGCTCGGTAATTATATAGGTCATAGCAATCTGTTGTTAAAAAAAAGTGAATCATCATTTGCAAATTTAACCATTATTAATTTAAATCAGCAAAATAATAATACAATTTTAAATCATTTTTAATAATAACATATGTTATTTACATTTAGGTCAGGATTATATTGATTTATACAGAGATTGTACTATTTTTTGTTTTTGTATTTTTTATTTTTTAGGCTTAAAAATTTTTTATTTTCTTACAACTCTCTATAAAATAATCACTCTAATCCTATTAAATAACATTGGAGAAAAAAATGTCTTCTAACAGAGAGATATTTATCAATTCTTCTGTAGCTGGTAATAGAATAGCTATTCTTGAGAANAAAGAGCTTGTTGAGCTATTTTTAGANACTCCAGATCACAGAAGGATGGTAGGTAATATATATAAAGGTAGGATTCAAAATGTAATTCCTGGAATGCAGGCAGCATTCATCGATATTGGATTAGATATAAATGCTTTCCTCCCGTTTTCTGAAATNGGAAANACTGATTCACTTAAACATTTATCATTTGATGAGAATGAGAAAAAATCAACGCCAAATAAAAAAGGAAGTCGTCATAAACTGAAAATTAATGATGACATATTAGTTCAAGTGATAAAAGAACCTTTTAGTGGTAAAGGACCAAGAGTNACTACTGATATTTCAATCCCTGGTAGTTTAATGGTTCTAGTTCCTAACGAAAGCTATATAGGTATATCAAGAAAAATTAATGACCGCTACGAAAAAAGAAGGCTTAGGCAAATTGCTGAAAAATTTAAACCCAANGGATTTGGATTGATAATTAGAACTATCGCAGAGGGATTGGATGAAAATCATTTACNATCTGATTTTGAAAAGCTNTGGGAAACNTGGCANGGTCTTGAGACAAANGTTGCATCTAAAAAAACCTCATATCTAGCATATAAAGATTTTGACACATCCGAGCAAGTTATTAGAGATTTATTTACATCTGATATCGACAGTCTTAATATCGATAACAAACCTATTTATAAAAAAATCTACAAATATTTAAAGGAAGTGAATCATCAGCGAATAGACTGCTTGAAACTTGTCCCATCAAATAAATATATTTTTGATACTCACAATATTGACCAACAAATAAATAAATCATTTAAAAGAAAAGTATGGATGAAAAGCGGAGCACATTTATATATTGAACATACTGAAGCAATGTTGGTTATCGATGTCAATAGCGGACGTTATATTGGAAAGAAAGACCATGAAACAAACTCCTTAACAATTAACCTTGAAGCATGTAAAGAAGTTGCTAAACAATTAAGATTAAGAGATATNGGTGGCCTAATTGTAATTGACTTTATTGATCTTAATGAGCCTAAAAATAGAACAAAAGTTTTAAATGAATTTAAAAAACATCTAAAACGTGATAGNGCAAAAGTAGCTCTAACTGGTTTTTCNGAATTTGGATTATTAGAGATGACCAGGCAACGAATTAGATTAGATTTAGTTCACACGTATAAAGAAGAATGTGAAACATGTAGTGGNTCAGGTCTTATATTTTCAAAGGAATCAATGCTAATAAANATTGAAGGATGGATAAAAAAGTTCAGTAGTAAATTTTCAGACAAAAGNCTTGTTGTTTATCTAAATCCAAANGAAGCAAACTATATCCTAAAGGAAAAAAAACATTTTACTAAAAACTTTTTATTTAAAAAATGGATGCTAATCACAATAAAACCNAATCNAGAATTAGCGTTAAACAATTTTAAAGTNTACTCAAAAAAACAAAGAAAAGATGTAACAAATGAAGTTTAACTTGCTCAATAGATATAAAAGTATATAAATTTGGGACTTGCTATGAACGTATTAATAGAAATATTAGGAAAACAGTTTAAAGTTGATAAAGGNGATAAAATAAAAGTCCCTTATATCAANAANGAGGTTGGAGAAAAACTAACCTTTGACAAAGTTCTTTATATTGAAGATGGTGATAAAAAAGAAATCGGNAATCCNTANGTAAAAGGNAAAAATATTGAAGCTAAAATAATTGATCATGGCTCNTACGATAAAGTCATTGTTTTTAAAATGAAAAGANGAAAAGGTTANCAGAAAAAGAATGGNCATAAGCAAAAGTTCAGTCTTATAGAGATTTCTAANATTGCTAGCTCAAAAAAAACTGCAGCTAAAAAAAAGACTGAANANAACAACAAAACTACAGCTAAAAAAACTACAGCTAAAAAAACTNCAGCTAAAAAAAAGGNGGATAAATAATGGCTCATAAGAAAGGAATGGGTAGNACAAAGAATGGTCGTGATAGTAACTCAAAACGTCTAGGAGTAAAAAGAGCCGACGGTCAAAAGATTAATGCAGGAACCATTATTGTCAGACAAAGAGGAACAAAAATTCATCCAGGNAAAAATGTNTCAAGAGGNAAAGANGANACCTTATTTGCACTGATTGATGGATTTGTACGATTTGAGCGAAAAGGCAGAGATAAGAAAAAAGTAAGTGTTTACTCAGCTTAATTCTAGCTTAAAAGTGTATTAAAAATAATTCCTAATCTAAAAAATTGATGTATAAAATATATCTTACATTATATGTAATTACTTCTCTTCTAATATCTCAATACAACATATCCGGTTTTATTTATGATTCAGAAACNGGNGAATCNCTTCCTGGGGCAAATATTTTACTTAAAAACACTTCNTATGGCACAACATCTGACTTAGATGGTTACTTTATCATTTTAAATGTTCCAGCTGAATCATATAACTTAAATATTAAATATCTTGGTTATGAAAATTTCAATAAGTCAATTATTGTGAATACCAATTATATGTTAGAAAAAATAGAATTAATTCCACAATCACTGGAGTCTGAAGAAATTTTAATTTCAGATTCAAAGATGGANAGACAAACTGANTTTCAANCAAGNAGAATTAAATTAAATAGCTTACAATTAAAAAGAATACCNCAAGTTGCTGAAGCAGACTTGTTTCGATCTCTACAAAGTTTACCNGGGGTATTAACNCAAACNGATTTCAGTACNGGCTTAGTGATTCGTGGAGGNAATACAGATCAAAATCTTATTCTGTTAGATGGAATAACAGTTTANAATCCTTCTCATGTTGGAGGAGTTTTTTCCAATTTTATTCTAGACGCTATAAAAGAGGTTGATNTGCAAAAAGGNGGATTTAATGCNGAATATGGTGGCAGACTTTCTGCAGTATTAAAAGTTACAAGTAGAGAAGGTAATAGTAAACAATTTGATGGATCAGCATCTCTATCTGCTCTTTCAGCTCAAACCGTTTTGGANGGACCTATANATAATGGTGCTTGGATTTTTGCTGGAAGAAGNACTTATTTTGATGAATTGTTTAAAGGTACAGATTTTTATTTTCCNTATTATTTTTATGACCTTCAAGGNCATATTTATCAAGATTTNAATAATAACCATAGNCTTTCCTTAAGTTGGTATAGTGGAGAGGACAATCTAAATTGGGATGACCAATTTGGAATTGAAGCNATATGGAAAAATAATACTATCAGTTTAAATTATAGAATATTTCATACTCAGCAATTATTTAGTAATTGGATGATTGCTAAAAGTAAATTTGATATTTTCTTTGGACTTGGAAGAAATTCTAGCGATGGAATCGTTGAAGAAGATTATATTGATGANATAACATTTCGTAATGACTGGACNTTCTTTATTNCTCAAAANGANCAGTTAAATTTTGGAATTGAAANAAAAAAATTAGATTTTTATTACAATTCAGATAATAATGGAGATGAAATATTNAATCTAGAAGAGCAGCCAATTGAAGGNTCCNTTTACACTAAATACAAATTAAATACAAATAGACTTCTTATTGAACCAGGCATTAGAATAAATTATTTTGATGCAACAACTGAAAATTGGTTTTTAGATCCAAGGTTACAGCTAAAATATTTTCTAACNGATAATAGATATATTAATTTTTCATTAGGCCAATATCATCAATTTATTGCAACCGCNCAAGATGACTACAACCCCTCATTTGTGGATGCATGGCTTGCAGCTGATAAATCGATAGATCCTGGGTTTTCAAGACAAATTACTATAGGGTACGAAGAATATTTTGATAATGATATTTTTTTTCAAGTAGAGTCATATTATAAGCAATTGAATAATATGATNACTTTTGTTCAAGAAGGTGCTACTGTTAATGCCACTGAAGCATATGGCAACTATAACACCTTAGATAGTCTTGTTGATATTGCNGATGGATATTCTTATGGAATAGAGTTCTTTTTACAGAAACAAACAGGNAAAATCAATGGATGGATGAATTATACTTATTCGGTTGCTCGAAAAATATTTAATGANAATGAATACTNTGCAAACTGGGANAGAACTCATGTTTTNAATATATTAGGCAACTANAAGGTATCAGATAAATGGAATTTAAATTTNAAATGGACATTTCAAACAGGACAGCCTTATACTCCAATAATTGGTTACTACCAAGAATCTTTNCCNCCATCAGATAATCAATTTGAAGTAATTCCNGGTGGAAGAAATTCAGATAGATATCCAAATTATCACCGCTTAGACTTTGGGGCTGTCAGGCATTACAATTGGAAGGGTATGAAAATCGATTTATTTCTTCAAGTGATTAATCTATATTGGCAGAAAAATGTATCTATTTATAATTATATTTTTGGAGACTCTAATAATGGAATTGATGATGATCTTGATGGAACCATTGATAATAGNAACGAAGATGTNCCAATTCGAGCTGAAAGATATGGATTTCCAATAATACCTTCAATAGGAGTAAAAATTGATTTTTAAAAAAATAATCTTAATTTTAATTGTAATTCTATTATGTAAATGTGAATTACCAACTGAAAACATAAATTATGTTCAAAGCCCTGTAGTATTTGGNTATATTGATGCTGGATTCAATAGAGTTGATACTTTGTATCTNTATTGGACNAGCTCTTTAACCAGTTNACACTTTGAAAATNATTATATTGAAAATGCCTCAGTCAATCTATCAAGTGGCAATCAAAACATTGAATTACATCATATTGGNAATGGAAAATACTTGCCTGATAACTTATATCCTAATCCTCCAATTCAACCCAATTCAACATGGAATTTAGANATAAATTTTAGTTATAATAATACTGAATATAACCTACAATCATCGACAACAGTTCCTCTTACAGTTACGCCTGATGTTATGATTAGTGATATTCAATGGCAATGCGANGGTGAAGATGTGATTTTCAATGAAGATGANTTCAATCTATATCAAAATCAAAACAATGTGGATTTAATACAATCGTGGCTTGATAACCCTAATGACAAATCTTTTTTAGAAAATGATATAAATATAGATACTTTTAGATANAGCAACAGAGATTGCTACACATCATCATTTGCATCTACCCCTTTTTTCACACTGGACATTGATTCTGAAAATCAAAATGATACAATAATATCAAGATATTTAACTTTATCATTAGAAACAGATAAAGACATGAACCAAGATGGCTTCAATATTCCATACGAAGCAGCTATATTTGACACTCTTTTTGATGCAAATGCATTTAAAGGCCCCATGCAATATACTGAAATAAATTATGACAACTATAAAGGGATTGATCTACAAAACATACCATACGAATGGGGATGGCATCGNGAACCTGTNAATAGAATTAATTTAGAAGGTGACCAAATAGAGTTNAGCTGGTTATTTTTCAACTACTTNGGNAAACATATTACGATTATTCAGCCTATGGGCAANGAATATGANNANTATTTCGAAGGAGANCCTGACCAATTTAACTTTCCATATATTTTAAGACAGGGCAATATAAATAGTGTTAATGGAGAAGAATCATATGGNCTTTTTTACTCAACAAATTCAAAGTTTTTTTTATTTGATGTACTAGAACCAATAGANTTAGATTAGTTTTCAACTAAATCAATATTCCTCATNAAACCTTCGTATTTGGTTCTTTTTACAGCACTTTTTTTAAANATTTGATTAAATTCTTTCTTATCAATTTGCCAGTCTTTAATTTTTTTCTTATCCTTAATACCGTCCCTTGCTTGAAAGGAGTCTNTATTAGATATTTTGGAAAACTTAATATTCCAAGGACAAACTTCTTGGCATATATCACATCCATAAATCCAATTATTAAGACTATCTTTNTTATCTTCTGGAATCTTTCCCCTGTGTTCTATTGTTAAATAAGATATACATTTACTTGAATCAAGTGTATATGGTTCAACAATAGCATCTGTTGGACAATCATCAATGCATGCCGTACAAGTACCACATAAATCCATATCAAANAAATCATCAACTTCTAATATTTTATCAATAATTATTTCTGATAAAAAAATCCAAGAACCAAAATCTCGGGTAATTAGGTTAGTNTTTTTTCCTATCCAACCTAAACCCGATCTCATTGCCCATTTCTTTTCCATTAGAGGTGAGGTATCAACACATACTCTATAATTAAAATCACCNAGTATCTCCTGCATAAACGTAACTAATTCATAAAGTTTTTTTTTAATNACATGATGATAATCATCTCCCCATGCATAATTTGAGAAGTTATATTCTTCTGATATATGATTAGAACCTTTTCCAGTATAATAATTGCACCCAAATGATATNACAGTTTTAGCATCTGGGAANTATTTAAATATATTACTTCTTTCTTCTTTTCGATTCTCAATCCATTGCATAGTTGCATTATAGCCTTTGTCAAGCCAAAGATTAAGAGCTTTTTCATCCTCTTCATAGAAGTCTGCCTTTGAAAAACCAACTTTTTCAAAACCTAAAGTGTTAGCTTTATCAATTATTTTTTGGTTAATTGAATNNTTCATCTCTTNTTGTAGATATTAAAAATATTTTCTTGATTCATTCTGCATATCTTTATCTTTTTTATTTTTAGGTTTTAAAGATAAAACTATACGAAATTGTTTTTTTGCCAAANTATTTTGTCCTTGAGCTTTGTATGTATTAGCAAGCCAAAAATGGTGNCTGATTTCATTAAAGTTTATTTCTATGGCCTTTTNAAATAACTCAACTGCTTTTTCATATGAACCTTTGGGAGGGGTTGCATAGATTAAAGAAGCTATACTTCTTTCAAACCAGGTTAATTCAGCTAATTCATAATGCCATCTACCCATAAGATGGTATGAATGTTCATAATCTGGAATTAAGTTAATAGCNCTCATTCCATATTGTTCAACTTCATAAGAATTTAAAATTTTTTGTTCAGTACCTTCTAATAATCCTATTTTACCAATATAAGCTGCATACCAAAAGTTAGCATNACCATTATCAACATTAATNCTAAGTGCTTTTTTNGCATAATTAAANCCTCTATAATAAATATCTGCTTGNCGATTAGNATTACTNTCTTCTTCTCCTAATAGGAATATAGATCTAGCGAGCCTATAGACTACATCAATATTATTTGTATCTTCAAGGTATAGATCACTTAGTATCTTAGCACTGTTTTTATANTCACCAGATTCATATAAACTATCAATATAATATAANGTTGGGGTAACTGGTATTATTATGCCTATAAAAANAGAAAACGTAACTATGAAATTCTTCCAATTCAAAATTTTTCAGAATACATAATTTTAATTTCACGATTAGCAAAGTCATCAGCATCTAAATTAATATCTTTAAAATTTACTTCAATCAAGAGGTTNTGAGCAATATTCCAACGCAATCCTGCATTCAAGAACCCCAAACCCTTTCCAACAGTAATTTCACCAAGCCCATCTAACTCTCTTTTATATTCATTACCATCATTAATTGCAGCATTGTATTCTAGTAGCAAAGAAAAACTTCTGTTCAATTCTTTATCCAACCCAAAAAATAAATTTAAATCAGAATCATTATCTTTTACCTCAAAGGTGTTTTTATTGAGTCCAATNTGAAAACCTAAATTCCCTAACATATTCCAATTTTTACTTAAAACGACATAAAGTCCCCAGGCTTTTTGTTCATACCTCTCAATAGTTTCTAGGTAAGANGAAGAATCATCAATATTAATAGGAACTGCCTTTTCAATAAAAGGACCAAAACCTTGAGTATCAAGTCCTACTAAAAAGGCAGGCGCAGATACAGTCTCTTCAAAAATTCTATACTTAACTTGAACTTCAGGAGTTTGTTTATTACTTTCAGGTTTATTCTCTCCAATAAAATTTTGTATACCAAAAGACATTCCAATACTAAAATTATCATTCAAGCCTACTAATAACTTTGGAACCATTCCTCCNTTTTTTGTTAAAAGAGTTTCNATAGTAAAGGTNCCTTTAGGTAGCGTACCAGATGTAGGNANACTGACTAAATCAAGTGGCGGATAAGGGTGATTAACNTGAGAAAATGATACGGTTATAAAAATAATTAAAAAAATATTCTTCATCTTANCTCCTTAATTACTCTGTCATCTGCAGTAATATACTTTTGTATTTNAGGATCGTAAATTTGTCTAAATTCCCTAATTTTAGTTCTGTTATCTCCAATGTACCAAATTTCANTTACTAATTCTANATTTTCTTTAAATTTAAATAATATTGAGCCAATTATCTCACCACTAATAGAGNAATATACTNTTTTGTAGATTTTACCAAATTTATTATAGTAACTAATTGCATAATTATCATTTGAATTAATATTTTTGGCAAGCTTATTACCTATTATATAATCAATAAAATCGTCCTCAACATTGTATATAGTTTCGTTTTCTTTTAAGCCATCTTTATAATCAATTATTTTATACAGATTGTTATTTTTTGAATAGAAAAAATCTTTTTTACAATATAATTCATCTTCATACCAATTTATTTCACTAACTAAATCATTTTCAATAATTGAATTTATATTTGATACCANCTCATTTTTAGATTCAATACCCAATATCAAATCTGAGTAAGTATCATATTTAACATTANGCTGTATATTAACGGGTTCTTNTGTTTTATTNTTTTTTGATTCTTCAAGTATTTTCTTNAGAGCTCTGATTTTAAGATTAAAATAATCTAAATATTCATGATACTGTTTTTCAAATAATCCAGCTTTTGATTTAAATAATCTTATCTTAATCTCACTTTCTTCNGAAAATAATATAGGAGAAAATGCATTTTTCATTTTAGGAGATGGTATNTCATAAAAAAGNGAAGTATTGAAATTAGGATTATAACTTCTAATTATTGAAAAATATTGTCTTTCTAATGAATTTAATTCTTCNNTTAGATCTTGATATTTTAGGTAGTAAGTATAGGCCACTATCTGATAAAATTTAGCTTTCTCATATTTATTAAAGATTAGCCTAGCCTTCTTATTATACTNATCAAGCTTTTCTATATNTAGAATCATATCTTCAGAAAGATATTTTGATCGAAGTAATTCAGAATNAGGAANAGCCGCACCTAATAGCAAAAAAATGAAAATTAAATTCTTCATTGAATTGATGTAAATGGAATAGAAAACATAACCGGCCTATGATCTGATAATAATTTTTCATATATGTTATATCCACCTATATAATCTTCAATAAAAACTGTTTGAACGTCTAGCCTATTATTATTGTAATCTATAAAATCAGAAGTTGTCATAATATGGTCTAAAAAACTAACATAAGGTTCTTTAGGATAAGTAGCATTCTCTATGTTATCATCAATTAAATCTGATAAAAAATTAAATTTTTCATCTTGCAAAAAAGGATTAAAGCAATGTTCAGCAGGATCATCTTTCAAATCATCATTCCAATCACCTAAAACAATAAAATTTAAATATGAAGTTTCATCAATTTCATTTTTTATATAGTCATAAAGCATTTCAGATGCTTTTTTTCTTCTTTGTAAACCTGAATCACAGCATTTCATATGAATGTTTATCAAAGAAAGTGGAGTCTTAATGTTATTGTAATTAACCAAAAGATCTAATCTAAAGGGTGGTCTACCTGCAAAATTATAATCATTATCAGAAAATGGCTCGCTAATTCTAATATAATTAAATAGGTCTTTCTTATAAATATAAGCTTGATCAAAAAAAGATGAGTTTTGAGAAATNACATAATCATAATCAGGAAGTGTTTTTAGTAATTTTTCAAACCATGCTGCTTTTTTTATCTCTTGAAATGCTATTATATCTACATCAATATCATTAATAATTTCGGACATAGCAATTATTGTAGAATCTCCAGCTGCAGGAAAAAACTCACAATTCCAAGTCATTACATCTAAATTAGAATCAGANCCTAACTTAGGAATATCCCATTGATCATAGCTTTTTCTTACCTGATTAATCTTAAACGGATTTTCATTCAAATTATTAAAGTCAGTGAAGTCATACAACTTCTCAATAGCTATTGAATTAATCATATTAATTTTATTTAAAGACTCATAATCAGCTGAAAAGTCATTCGCTAAAAGCGTCTGACCAATCTTCCCATCAATCATTGTATTATAACCCTTAAAAATTTTAGAATCACTATCGTAAGAAAGTGAAAAATGACCAAAGCCAGAACCATTTCCATAATTTTGAAAAATATAAACATGACTATAGGGGTCATACCATGGTGTATCGTACCCCTTAGAAACGCCACCTGATATAATAATATCAACATTTTCTATATAGCGTCCCATTTGAATAGCGTTTAAATTCATATTGTATGGATCAATTAATCCATCACTAATTTTTTTGTTATATTCATCATACTCCTCTTCTCTATCCCATGGAATTCCGGAGCTAGTCAAAACAACAATTGTATTTACATTCTCATTTTTTAAAAAATCAACCCACTTATTAATGCTTTTAATACTATTTTCAAACTTTACACCTTTAATATTTATCGATAATGATAAATCTGGTATACCAGAATTAACAATACCCAAAATTCCGACCTTAACACCACTAATATTCTTTATAAGAAAAGGCTTTATATTATCTGATTTTAAATCACAATTATCACAAATTAGATTAGACATTAAAAATGGGAAGTTTGCCTGATTAGCAAGATTATTTAAATTTTTCTGACCTAGAATAAAGTCATTTTCTCCTGGTACAAGAGCTGTATAACCAACTTCATTCATCCAACTTATAATACTGGATCCACCATCTGACATTCCGTATGGGTGACCTTGAAAAAAGTTTCCCGCATCAAAAATAAGAATCTCTGAATCAGATTCTTTTCTACAATCACTGACATACTTTAATAATCCTGCTCCNCCTATGATGTCAGGAGGAAATCCTGGATTCATAAACACCGCTTTTTGTGGTGCTATATTACCNTGAAGATCATTTGTTGAAATAATTTCAATATTAACATCACCAAAAACTAGATATGTAAAAATTATGGTATGAAAGATATATTTCATTAGAATTGATATGAAACNGTTGATACTAAATTCCAGTTTGACTCNTGGACATTGTCATAATCTGGCCTTACATCTCCATCAACAGGAAATATGTCCTGGTAATGATAATTCTGGTACGAGTAAGACAATCCAATATCAAATATAAGGTTGNTATATTGCCGAGCAGTTCCAAAACAAAGCATTGTTAAGGGAGATAATGTATGTAAAGCTGGCTCTTTGTATGATATNCCAAATCTAAAAACTGTATCGTAGCTAANGTATTCAATACCCATATTAATTTTAAGATAATCCTTAACAGTTTGAGAATTTAAAAAATTGTTTTTAATCAACTCAACTGAAAACAATCTACCATTTTTACTACTTCCCTGATTGTAGATAAATCCAANCTTAATTTTTTCAGGTTTATCGATAGCTAACCCTTGAACATATTCTAACGATGATATATCTTCNTAATCAANATAATTAGGAAGGCCGGATNTACTAGATAGACTGTATTCAAAGTTGTTATTAGATTGAATTATGGCATTTTTTTCGTANCCTATTGATAATTCAGAATTNTTTAGCATTCTGAATATNGCTGAAACTGATAAAAAAGAATCTCCATCAAAATCAACATGNCCCTCAGTATTTGAAACACTAGATAGATTCTGATCAGATTCTGTCAGTTTTTCTGCATAAAACTTATAATTATAAGATCCATCGTAAATATAATTATGACTAATTCCNATACTCAATAATTCAGAAACNCCNATCGCAAAACCTAATGATCTTAAATTAATATTACCTTCGTGATTTAAAATATGATANCCTATTATAGGGTCTCTTATACCAATAACACCATCATCAAAAGATTGACTTCCTCGAACTTCTTCGCTATATGAGTAGTCAAGAGTNGACCAAGGACCATAAGATAAGCCCGCCGTAGCATTCAATGANAATATATTGAATGAGCCAACTAAACCAAAATGATTATAACTATATATATTATCATTAGAAACATAATCAGCCTCAGTCAAAAAATCTCCAAAAAAATCTTGAACATCAATCGATCGNCTTTCAGTATTAACTAATCCGCTTAAACCGAAATCTAATTGAAGATTCAGACCAAACAACTTATTATTTCCTGATTTATTAATAAAAGATAAACGAGCTGGATTTCTTAGGGTTGCAGCTGAGGTATTTGAATTAATAAAATGAGTTTGCCCCATAGCNGATGTACGGCCGGATTGANATCCAATTTCATTANCAATAACATTGTTAAAAAAAGATTGNGATANTAATATATTCAATCCTAANAATAATAATAATNTATAAAACATAATCTAATTGTATCCTAAAATCAAACCCTTCGTTATTTGTNACTGGATTATGAATCCATTGGTAATTAGTACTTTGAGCCTGATTGATTGTTGTTGANGTAAACTGCTTAGTGNTTGAAGCTTTTAAATTCAAGGTTAAATTATTTGAAACCATCATCCTACAAGAAACCCAAGNATGAAATGCTCCAGATTCTTCACTAAAGACTCTAAAATCGCTATCTTCAATATACCATAGAAAACCATCTACATATAAACCTCCAAATTTAATTTTCATATCTGAACTAAAGTTATGTGTAAAATTAAATCCAATTGATTCATCTGGCGAACCTACATCACCAACCATTGTCTCNCCCATCATACTATTNTCTGTTAACCTAGGTCTTGGTGAGAATGTAGTGTTTCCATTAGANTACAAAAGCTCAACACTATTAAATTTTGATAATCGTAATTGAACGGTTAATCTAGTTTCACGAGAATAATAAGGACTAGGATGAGCGATATTGAATGCACCGCGAGCTTGCCACTTTTGCCTAAGTTTAAATCGATAATTAAATACTGGTCTCCAGTTAAAAGTTGATACTATCCTATAATACTTTGAATTATCAGCCTTTCTATTCCAGGAATCCCAATTTAATGTTGTGATAAGAGAACGACTTACTTGATATCTTGAAGAAATATAAAATCCTTCTTCTGATTGTGGCTGGGGGTTTCCAGAATATAAAAACCCAAAAGCAGGATCCTCTAGCCAATAGGTATCCTCAAAGATTGTCGTTTTATATCTTGAATAGTTTGAAAATGATCTTTGGTATGGATTGTCATAATCGAGATCGTAGTTTCTGTAAAGCATTAGCAAGTTGAAGTTGTCAAATTGCAAAAAAGAATTAATAACAAAGGCACTTGGGCCTTTACCAATTTTAATATTTTGATCTTTTGATATTTCTCCATACTCAGCCTGAATTGCCATATTTTTATATACGGTTGAAAAATCTAATCCAATGACTCTTCTAAATGATTGAGCTTCGTTCCACAAAGGAGACGAACCTGAAGATGAGTACATTGCTGCAATCTCTGGGTCAGCTGAATTGGTCATATACACTCCGTAATAGCAATCACCCGAATAATTATCACAGTCATCTGGATCGGAGCCAGGAGAAGGGTCGTCAGCTCCACCTAATACTGTCTCTATAATTTTACTTTCACTTGCATCCAAAACTCTATCATATAAGCTCTCGTAAAATGTAAAACCGAGCATAGTTGAAACGTTAGGAGAAAATCTAAGATTTCCGCCCCATGTTAGTTCATTTACAGATGAGACAAGAGAGTGATTAATCTTAGATTTATCTCCATTTATTCCCCACTCTAATCTAGGCTGCATAGTAATTAGGGCACAAAAACTTCCATCTTGATTAATTATAGCATCTCTTGGGTGCATTGAACCGAATAAAGTTAATCTAATATTTGAATACTTTGATTCAAATGGATTATCAAGAGTTATTTGCGAAGCCACACCTCTCATTAAATACTGACTTGATCTTGACAAATCTGCTGAAATACCTTGAACCCTCTTAGTAAAACCATAACCTGTTCTTCTTGGAGAAAAATAGTCTGTTGTTTCTATTACAACCCCTTGCCCAAAGGCGACATTAAAATTACCTACAATTATTTTATCAAAAGATATTTCTGAATCAAAAACGCTAACATCATCTAAGGATATAGAAATTTTATCAGTATATATATCGCCAGATTCACCCATATTTTGATGATAAAGTGCACCTAATTTTAAATTATTTCCTATGTTAACATTAAATCTATGTAAGGTTTCAGGGTCACTTGTACTTAATAGGACCTCAGAATTACCCTCCTCATCAGGGTTTGTTGTGATTGGTAAGGTCTTAAATAATGTAGAATAACGAAAATTTATTCCTTGATTAGATTGAGGCTTAAATCTTATAAAATCTAATATATTTTTATAACCATAACGACTTAAACCTGGTGAATTTTTCAATTGAAATGTTCCCTTGATTTCTCCTCTCTCTTTCTGCTTCATAACACCCACAGCATCTATAGGACTTACATTAGGTAGTGAATAAATCTCATCATAACTCATCTGATTAATATTTTTGGGATCAAAAAAACGATCTAACCACATATCAGATAAACTTTCTTGATTTCCATCTGAAGCAAACCAATACTCAAGTTTATATGATGACATTTTTTGGTTTTTGACAAACTCTGAAAGCTCTGGTTCCCTAACAACTATAAGATTTTTAAGCAAATCTATATCTTTTGCATCTATTTCCTCAATGTCAAGAAGATCGTATATTGTCTTAATACCATTATTTTGATTAATGTACCTTTCTATGGCTTTAATTTTATTTTTAATTAATGGAAGATCATCTAAGTTTTCAGAATTGTTTATGTCAATTTTATCAGATAGAACTATACTAAAAAATAGGGTAAGATAAATCAGGGGTCTCATTTAAACTTTATCTCAAAATTATGAGTTTCAGGCATAATATGATGAGTTAGTATAGAATAGCCAAAAATAATTCTATTTAAAATCTTATATTCAAATCCTACACCAAACCTATTAGGGTTAGACTGAACACCCGACATTATTGATAGAACACTATTTAAATTATATTTAAAACCCAATTTGATTTGTCTATCGTTGCGGCCTAGCAATCTTTCCATTGATAAATTAGTGTATATATCATCAATTGGAGAGAAACCTAAACTTATTGAAATTTTTCTTGGCAGATTTATGCCATTCATCAATGGAGAATTAATATTTGTAATGTACCCACCAACCCAATACTTATTTCTTAGTCCTCCAATAATCCCAAAATCTACCCCCATGTTAGATGACTGATATGACCCAAAACCAGTGCTACCATCACCTGAAGGTCCAGCAGAACCAGACTGGTCCCAAATCAAAAAATTAACCCTTACTCCAAGAGACAATGATGAATTTTTATCCTTCTGTAAATAAATCCCTTTAGTTAGAGATAAAGAACTCTCTGTTGATAACTTATTTCCATTATAATCTGTTGAAAAATTTTGATAAGACATTCCTGTCTGACCTAAAAAGGGAATATCATAAATTATTCCTAGATGCAAATAAGGCAAGTATGACTGACTAAAAATATTAGCTTGACCAATCATAACTATATTACCATTAAATCCAGATATGGATGCTGGATTTTGAAAAATACCCGATTCACTTGAAGTATGAGAGATAATACTACCAGTCATAGCGGACCCTTGAACTCCAACATAAGAATACTCACTAAAAACTTGCGATATAATAGGGGTTGAGAGTAATATTACAAATATAAATCTTATCATGGACTAACTCCTACTACAACTGGAGCCATTCCTGATGATGTGACACCTGTTTGAAAATTCATAGCCTCAATGTGAATCAAATATGTCCCNGGAGACACAATTTGACCAAGGTGATCTCTACCATCCCAATCAGANCCATCNTGATGCATAAAAACTGTACCTGAGTTTGAAAAATATTTGTCCACTAAGCTGGTTATAAATCTTCCAGACAAATCNAAAACTCTAACGATAACTCTTGAATCGCTAGGAAAAGAATAACTAAAATCTATACGCTCNCCAGAAGTNGGNACAAATGGGTATGGAGCAACCTCAATACTAGCAGAATATATACTATCATCAGATTGATAATTCCCGCTAGTATTAATCTGATCAAAATATGTTACAGTACCNTTTATAGAAACACCACCATATCCTTCATCAGATGCATCTAATTGAAAATTACAGTTATAAGAACCTAATAAACCTTTAACNATAACATAATACTGAGTTGGATTATATGGATCAATAAAGCTGCTTATATCTGGATGANNATAATCATTCTCTGATGAAGTTGGATCCCAATCCCAGATAGTTACATCCAGCTGATATCCATCNGGATCTTCAATTTTAATTACTCTAGGACCATTTGANGCNGTNACNTCATCATAATCTACAANTAAACCTATTGTTGTTATTATACCTCCTGAAAAATTATCATTGCAAACATTATCACTGTAATCAGAATAAATTTGCTTAATTGTTAGATCAACACAGTCTTCAAATGGATTTGTAGATGCAGGTATATCAATATTTAAACAGCCNCAGTCATATATTGCACCTGNNCCATCACANATACCACAAATATCAACAGTAGAGTNNCCTTGACATTCTCCAGCGCAATCCACAGTAGCTGAACCATTACATACTCCAGCACAATCTGACAAAGAACCTTGAGGGTCAGAGCAGGTACATCCATCATTTGGAAACCAGCATGAGCCATCATCAAAAGTTGCAGATGAATCGAAATTACATGCCTCAGTATCTANACANCCNTATATGATCTCTGGCGATATAATAACACTCCANGTATTTGGAAAATCTTCACTCGTTTCATCGTGACCCGTTATTCCATTACCGCCTGTAAGNANCTCATTTCCTTCAGAGNTTAAAANAGATCGGACATAAGTTGAATCCAGACCNTGAGAATAGTAAGGTAGCTGATTATCTATTGGAGTATCATTTAAATAATTTGCAACATCAGTTTTATCTATCGCTTCTTCAATNCCACCCCATATAAAATAGTCAATATCTTGAACCANATNAGCACCTTCTTCATAGTAAAATAAAATTAAAACTTCAGAATCATCATCTAGCATATCCTGGTTAACGAATGCACTTGATAAAGATATAGTAGTAACTCCATCAAATGCATTTCTCATATCCTCAAACAATGTCAAGTCTGCATCATATCCATAATAATTAGAAAAAATTTCATTATTATGAAGGCCTAGAATTAAAGTTTCATTTGGAGCGATGTTATAATTTTCAGGAAACCGAGCAATAAAATCGTTATATTGCCCACTCCAATAATCATTTTGAGTATTTATTTTGTAGTAAAACTTATCTTGATTGGACCTAGAGGCATCAGTTATATAATAGTTCTCCATATTTATAGGCTCTGAAGTAGGATTATATATAGATACTAATTCNGCATCAGTCGGCTGAATACTGATTCTGCTAAAAACAAGATGGTCTGAATNNGATANCAGAACACAAAGACTAAANATTAAATATGTGTAATTTAGTCTCATTAAGAAATAATTGTCTGTACAATTCTAACAATATCTAAGACAGTAATCTCNCCATCCTCATCTACATCAGCAGCACATAACTCTTCATCTGTTAATAAAGCATCGTCAACTATCGAACTAACTACGATTACAATATCTAAGACATTAACTTGCTCATCACTATTAACATCTCCATTTGAGCTACAGGAATTTTCATAGCATGAGAANTCATTAATATTTCTAGGATAAATTTTAAATTCTGAATAGCTATAACTAACAACACCTGTNACACATTCGAAGTTATCACCCTCAGATATAGATGGCCAAGAACCATCATAATAGTAATCATCAACCATAGTACTTCCAGAGTTGTCTGAAATAGTCCAATTTCCATATTCATCAACAGAATCAAANGTAACATCGCTTACAGATACNAACATACTTTCATACTGCTCNCCTGAAAAAGAGCAATCAATCCCTAAATCAGAAGCATTAATGTTAAGTGGNCTAATAATATTATCTTGNGAAACTGTAGAAAAAGACTCTACGTCAATAAGCTGAGTTAAACTATAATACTCATTAACTGTTGCTGTCAATGATATTTCATCTCCCACTAAAGGATTTACTGATGTATCATAAACATAAACACCACTCCACAAATTTTCTTCTTGAGGATCTTGAATGAAAAAGTTTGGATAAGATCCTGGTTTAACATGGGTAACAACNCCTGTTANGGTTACAGTTTCTTGGTTTGCATTTGTTTCGTAACAGTAGGCACCCTGATCTTCAGTATATTGAATATCATAGATAGAAGAATAACCTCCAACAGAAATCGTAATTTCATCAGATTCTGAAAAATTTGCACTGCTATCAATNACCTGAAGTGAAAATGATAACGTGCTAATATTGCTAGGAGCTGTAAAGGTCACAATTTGAGCCTCATCGTCACTTAATACTACATCAGGGCCAGAAATCTGACTCCATGAATAAGCTATAATCTCACCTAATGCAGAGTATCCTGATCCAGATAAAGTTACTAGTTGNCCAAAATCAACCGTTTGGTCAGGACCAGCAAAGGCCACAGGAGCNCTATAATCACAACTACCATCATCAATAATAGCATTAGGATTATAGTTAGTAGCATTAGGATCCNTACATCCTTCNCCTGAAGATGCGCATAATTCNTCATAGTCATCGCAGCAATTCCCAAATTCAACACATAGGTCGTTACATTGACATGAATTAGCAGGAGTATACTCTACACATCCATATTCAGCACAAGANCCNTCCCCTGCACAATTACAATCAAAATCATCGCAATCAATATATCCATCGCCATCATTATCTATGCCATCATCACAAACCTCACCTCCATCACANGGAGGACAATCAAAATCATCGCAATCAATATATCCATCGCCATCATTATCTATNCCATCATCACAAACCTCACCTCCAGAACCTCCACCTTCACATGCAGATATATCTACATGAGGATGAGAACCTGCATAGCACCAAGAATTTTGATCNAGAATAGCCCACTCACACGATTCTAAACCAGATGAAGTTAACCAATCACTGTTACCACCCGNNACAGAAGANAATCTTACTAGNGTATGGTCCTTAGTTCCATTTGAAGTACCACAAACATCCCAGCCATCCCCTGGATCATCGCCAATCAATCCAATAACATCTAAGACCAAACCAGTACTNATTTGTGTAAGACCAAATACATCATCTCCATTGCTTAAATAAGTAAACTGCTGATCGCATTCTGCCTGTATTTGAGCATCNGCAGAACCATGACATACAACATAAACGTCTCCAGGCATCAATATTGTNCCAGAATCAAATGTAACATTGTCAGGGTAATCCCAACTGNTACCATCNTCACATCCATTAGAGCAACTTGATAGAGAAAAACCCGATAAGTCAATCTCAGAATCTGAAGCATTATATATTTCTAAATATTTATTATTACTTGAACCCTCAGCATATTCAGAGAAAAATAATAAAGAGGTCTCGCAATCTTCNGGATCTGAATTNCCATCACATATTCCACATGCATCCAGCTCAGCATTACCATTGCAAACCCCTAAACAGTCCTCAACAGCATTTCCCCCACACTCTCCTAGACAATCATTATAAAGACAGCTTCCNTCATTCGAGGTTGCATCAGAGTTATAATTACACGCAATAGGGTCTGTGCATCCAGAAACTATGTCAACATCACCTGGGAAAATAATAGATCCTCCAGACACATTAACAGTTAAATTATCAACGCTTAGTGGAGCTCCTTCATTATAACTATACAGCCTTGCTTCTAGTATGAACCCTACTTTCCCATCTGCTATTGTCCATGTATGACATAAATTTTCCCAAGCTTCATAAGTATCNGCATAGTCATCTGGACCTGACGCACTACCATCGTATGAAGTTAAATCGACACCATCATAGTAGTGCCCCCATATCCTCCCTTTCACATTAGTATTTGGAGTGTACATTTCAACACACACCTCAATAGTTTCCCCNCCTGAAAGGCCTGAAACAGCAGATATATATGCAGATGGAGTTCCACTTATAGGATCTTCAGTTAAAACCAANACTCCATCANCGTTAGTTGCAGAACCTAGATTACCGTATGAGCCTAAAATAGTGCCTCCGTTGTCCCAAGAATATGATTCAGGTAATAAAATAGCTGATATAATAAAGATAGAGAAAAGAATATTTTTCATACAAAAGCTCCTCAAATAAAAAGTTTAAATTGATTATTATTAAGTAAGATTGATGACCTAAATTTAAATGAATCTTATATATTTACAATAAACTTTAAAAAAACAATTTAAGNCCTAGTGATGTTNCGCTAAAAAAAGTATGATATTTGATAGGANAAGGGGGCTTTAAATGAAGCGTTTTCTAAAAACAANGTCGAAATAGAAAATTGGATTTTCTTAAACCTAAAATCCATTCCCAAGCTAATATCAGTTTTTTCAAAATCTTTTAAATATTTAGCTCCACATATCAAATTGAANTTTTTACTTGATAGTTTGATCGCTTGAAATGAACCCAAACCGTTATCCTCATGATCGAATAAATCAAAATAAATTATGAAAGGAAGACCTTTTATTTTCTGTTTCACACCTATAGCGATTAATTTGGGCAGGCTAACTGAATTTCTATTTTGACTNTATAAATTCTGTATGGAAAANCCTAACTTAAAATTATTTCCAATTGGCTTTTGAAAGCCAAAATCTAGCTTTAGACCGCTATCATCGAANTTAAACAAACTTTGATACATAGCCCCAATATTAAATCCAAAAATAANACTCTTAATTCTAAAAGATTTNGAATAATGCAAAAATAAATTTTGACTACTAATAGATCCTGAAGGACTATCTGATGGAACATTTTCATAAAGATAAATATCATCAATTTTCCATTGATGATANGATANTGCTTGGCCAGAAGATCTATAACTAATATTTGTCCCTGANACATCATCATATATCCAACTNTTTTGAGAGAATTCTAACAATTCTTCACTATTATATTCAATTGATGCAGGATTAAGCCAATTATTGTAATCAGACGCCACACCTAAGTTTAACATNGATAAAGTTTTAGCATTAATTGGNAATCCTGAAGGAGAATAGGTTGACACTGATGAAACAGGAAAAATAATACNGATTAAAACTATGGATACAAGATATTTCATTTTATTGATAAGCTCACTAAGTTACTTATTCCCTCATTTTCNTTACCAAAATCAATACAGTAATCTAGCCTAATTTTATAAGATTCTAACAAACTAATATCAATTCCAAATCCAGCNAAAACTNTAAAATCTAANGCTTCATTAGAAAATTGACCTTTATTTTGAACAACNCCTAACCTNAAAGAATAGTTTTTTTGGTTCATTTCTAANCCATTTCTAAATCTATATATTTCTAANCCNGTATTATTNGCATGCTCAATCATTGAGTGAATTTTAATACTATCACTTAAATNCCAACGTGCTCCAAAATAATTAATTTGNGGNANGTTATCTGATAAATNATTTTNATCCCAAACAATAGAATTAAAAATATTTTTTATCATAATAGCAAATGAAAGTTTTTCAGAAAGATCATAAACCATTCCAAAATCTCCTCCAAAACCATTTGATTTTTGATTGTCAATAGANGAAAATAATGCTTTNATATTTANACCCATATATGAANTTGGNGAAAGTTTTGATCCAAAAGAAAACATCAAATAAGAATTTTTAGAACTAAAAGANCCTGTANACTCATTACTNAAATCTTTTCCCTNTATATCTGAAACACCAGATTCAAAGTACGATAAACTTGCACCTCCAAATGAAGATAAATTTCTAGNAATACTAATCGCATGAACATACCTATCTAAAGACATTAAAAAATAACTACTTCCAATTTCAANNCTTTCAGCTTTGGATAATAGAGCAGGGTTTANAAATGCATTAAATCCAATAANTTGATNACAAGAAATAGCATTTCCCAGNGAAACATTTCGAGCATTCACTCCATACCTATAACCTGCACCCTGAATACCTCCAAGATAATCTGAAATTAGCAGCTGGCTTAAAAATAGGATTGTAANTANTATTCTGATAACTATCCTCCTCTAATAACNGCTAATTTAACCCACTTATNATATCCACTNTANTTCAATCTNCAAAAATAAACTCCNTTTTTAACTACTTGATTATAAGTATTNCGACCATTCCAAATGAATTCAATCTGATCATTNANAAGANTTGGGTTTTTAATTGAACTAACCANATCCATGCTAAAATCAAANATATCAATAGATGATGATANATCTTGGCCCGAGTAAATAAAACGAACATGTCCATCTCCATTAATAAAATTGTAATTATCNACAACAAAAGGATTGGGATAAACATCAAATGTTGAATTTTGATTCCAAAACCTATAAATCATCCAATCAGGNTCAATTAAATCATTTGATATAGCAACNCCATCTCCAGTCCCAAGCCATAACCTATTATTAACAACTTCTGCATCAAATACTACTTCTGATAATATTTGTTGATTCANNTAATCAANNGGATCACCAAATTTTTCCCATAGCTCTCCATCTTGAGATATGAAAAGACCTTTATCTGTAGATAAATATATATAATTAGAATTAAATGAAATATTGTATGCTTTAACTCCCAATTCTAAAAGCTGATTNGNGAATNTCCAATCCAGTCCCCCATTATCAGAAAAACTGGGCACCCCTAATCTNCCTTGACTTTCTTTATCCCACGTTAAAGCCCAAATTCTATTAGAGTTATCACTTAAAACTTGATTTTCAAAACCAATTACCCAATCATCNAAAAACCCATTATCAAAAGAGTTAAAGTGAATCCAATCAATACAATCTTCGNTTANAATNCCTTTATTAATNCCTCCAGCTGTTCCNACCCATAAGGTATCTTGCAATCCAAAAACAGAAAANGCTTTATGGTTATCAAAATCAGATTCACAATCTCCAACAGGATTAATTTGGTATGTTTGNAAATCAATGTCACCGCANATCAANTCTTGCTGCTCATCCATTGGTAGTGGTATAATTTCCCATNAAGGAGAATCTAATGTATAATTGAAACGNCTTAATCCTCCTGCCCAACTTGAGGCATAAATATAGTTNCCATGAATTTCAAGATCGTAAGATATATTATTAATAGGCACAGTAACTGAAAGGTGAAGTATTTCATCTTGCCCTCCCCAACTAACATAATCATATATCTTACCACANTGGCCTGGTTCGCCATCGCAATTAACGCAATCTATCTCGCAATCACTTTCATCAATAAAAAATATATTTNCGTATTCGTATCTTTTACAGCTCCACAAATATGGCAAAGAATCAANAGATTGACTCATATAGTTCCANGTATAACCATTATCTAGGGAGTAAGAAACACCNGTNCCAGCAGGATGACTTTCTCCAGCATGGTATTCAGTACCACTTCCAGAAACAGCAATGATATTATTTTTTACGACCATTGCTGGATTTCCTCCNTCTGGNAGATTAATATCTTCAAAATTATAAAAAAGAAAGTTTGGATTGACATAATTAGACCCACCTAATCCTTTAGCAGTAGACAGAAAAACTGAATCATTTAAATGTTCAATATCAATAACAGTATTGCTTAACAANCCNTCATTTAATCCTGATTCATTTAAATTTCCAAATTGGTAGGTATTTGGAATAACTCCAAATGTAATACTAAAGAATAAAATTNCNACCTTTCTCATTCACANACTCCAGGGCATATTTGAACAATATCATCAATCTCTAATATATCATAAAACCCTTTTTTATCTTTAACTTCAAATTTAAACTGAACCTCTCCAAANCCACCACAATCTGTTTGTGATTGGATNGGNTTCATTGGAATCTGCACAACATATAANAATTGATTCTCTGAATTAGTTGATGNNTAGTTCATTACCCAAGTAGGGTCCCAAATATATTCATCTTGTTGTACATANTCATACTCACAGTTACCTTGGCTTGATAAACTTCCATTAAAGAAATTAATTTTTTTAATATAATACCTAACATAATCAATATCAGAACTTCCATCATCGTCATTAATTGCAAGAACTAAATCAAGAAAAGTAATGTCANTTTGATCTAAAACATGCTGAGATGGAACATAGGGGAANACTGAATTACTAATAATTGAAGGNCTGTTGAATTTAATGCTATATTGATATTCTTTAATTTCAGANTTTGTATTTTCTAATTCTAAGTANAAAGTATANCTTTGATTTGATGGAAGACTATCTATGGCAAAAGANTATATATTATTATTTGGGATTAAATCATTTTCGCTGCCATCNTCAAAAACTTCATAAAAATCATTATGAAATGGTGCCAATTTAATTTTTAAACTATTTATCNNTGAAGATATATTTGAGGTGTCAATCTGAATCAATAGTTGCTGATTATCAACATTATAAAACCAATTCACATCTTCTTCATTTATAACATCATAATGAGAGCCATCATTGACAAGATTATTTTCACATGATAAAAATACTATAAACAATATATAAAAAAAATTAATCTTCAATACATTTCCTTTTTATAACCATTGAACCCCAATCTCCTTTTTTTAATATTTCATCTGCAAACGTANTTCTTAAACATNCAAGAATTTGATCCTTATCTTNATATAAAAACCCAGATATNATTAAAATTGATTCAAANTTATNNTGTTCAAATTTATTGATAATTTTAATAATATTTTGTTTGTCAATATTGGCAAGTATNATATCGTAATTATAATTATTAAATTNATGCACATCTTGAACTGAAAANTCAATATTACTAAGGTTATTTAAATCAGCATTTTTGTAAAAGTTTTCCTCACATACATGNTCAATATCTATTGCNAGTACTTTTTTCACACCCATTTTAAGGGATAGCANAGATAANATNCCACTCCCACAACCCAAATCCAATAGACTNTCAAANTTNCCTATATCATAATTAATCATATGCTCTACTATAAGCTGTGTTGTNGCATGATGACCAGTTCCAAAGGCCATNCCAGGATGAATTTTAATCACATTTTCAACATCATATCTATTTTTATCCCAATCAGGAATTATCATTACTTTATTTAGTATATTAACTGGNTGAAAATTCTTCATCCAATTTTTCATCCAATTTTCTTCTTTTATTNTCGNCCATTTAACNTCTTGAANATTAAAAAAATGACAAACATCATCTAGAATTAATTCTGCTTGATCCTTATCATTAAAATCAAAATATAATTTTATTGTTTTACCTTCAATATGATTACCAAGGGTAATATTTGAAAAGTAAGATGAAATTATTTCTATATTTTCAATATCAGCATCTAAATTTAATTCTAACCAATTATTTGACATTTGAATCATACCTATAAATAAAATCTATTAAAACACTACCAACTACGTCTAAACTTTTTTTNGATATATTATCAGGANTATCCTTAACTGTATGCCAATACTTATAATTAAGATCAATAATATTAATTGATGGAACACCTGTCATCATTGAGAANGANAGATGGTCATCTATAATAGCTGAGCCTAATTTACTCTTGAAGATATGATCGTATTTTTTTTCTTTAGCAATACCCCATATATAGCTAACGAGNGAGGGAGCCATGTCATATGAATACTTCTCAATATCAATATCTAAATCTTTATCTGCTACCATATCAACACATATTCCAAACTGAGGTAGTTTTGCTGGATACTTCTCACTAAATAATCTAGATCCAATTGCCCATGTTTCTGGNTCGCCATAAAGCCCCATATCTTCAGCATCAGCAAATAGAAAATCGACGCCTATATTCTNTAATTTTTTTTGATTTAATTTTTCTAATATAGTTAACAAAACTGCGACACCNCTTGCACCATCATTAGCNCCTATAACAGGTTTTTTGTGGTTTAAAGAATCTGGATCCATATCAGCATATCGTCTTGTGTCCCAATGAGCAATTAATAATAAACGGTTATCTTTATTAGGATTTAATTGATGAAAAATATTGTATATATTNACACTATCATTTGTTAANGGNTCCTCAATTCTATGACTNTCGATTAATATACTGCTACTGTATTTAGATATTTTCTCAATGATAAGGTCTCTGCAATCAAGATGTCCAGTACTACCTGGATATCGTGGACCTAATGAGCATTGCTCTAGAACTAAATCAAATGCTTTATTGGCATCAAAATTATTTTGACATAATAAAATACTAAAAATTGNTATTAAAAAATATTTCATATTAACCTTGAATTTTTATNTTGACTGTAAAACCAAAATCATTCTCNTTGCTTTTACCATATGTTAAATCTTCTGTTAGAATATAATTATAAAATACAGTTCCATTAACATATTTTGAGAAATTATAACTAATGTTNGGCTTAAAACTTAAAACAGTTGACTCCGANTGTAGATTAAAATCATCTAAATTATNTGTTAATTGAGTTGATAGCAAAGTATAGTTATACTCCCAATCTAAGTTAATTGCAAAACTAATGTTGTTTGAGAATGAGCCAAGTAAAGGGATGTCCATACCTTTTGAGCGACTAAACTCAAGTTTGCTATTAAAAATATTTTTATATTCTCTTTCAGTNGTAGTTCCCTCGTTATCTATATTTAAAATATATTTATAACCTAATTCTAATCGTATTGGATTCTCNCCTTTTGTACGAGCATCTAATTTTATGAGGGGTGCAAAATTCATTGAAAATGACCTTTTTTGTAACTCTTCATCAATAAAGGATTCGGTCATTTCACCTTTATAATTATGNCTTAGCTTAAAAGATTTAAAATACTTTTTTACAATCTCATTTTTTTCAAAACCCGTCCAAGTCANNCCCCAAGAAATCATCGGAATACCTTCATTTCCNCTAACTCCCATAGGAAAATATGAAACAACTCTACTAGAATCAGCACTGCTTGCTGACTCTAAGCTATTTGATGTCTTATTTTTATACTCTATGCTTGTTAGTGATAGATTTGGGATGACTGTAAGNGTTGGAANATTAAATCTAAGCTCTCTATTNAAACTATGTAAATATGAACTAATTAAATCATTTGAATCATTATATGAAAGATTAGAAGGAGTCCAAACAAGGCCTAATCTATAATTATAATCTATAAATTGATCTGCTAGCACATTTGAATGTCTATGCTGAGCATTGTATGTATACTTTATTGTGATTTTTGATATTTTAGATGCATAATCGTGCAAACCATCAAAAACTTTTTTAATACTTTCATTTTTTATNTCAAANAAGGGCTCTGATGTANTTGTTTTTTTACTACTACTTCGCCTACTATTTCTACCCTTTTTCTTTTTACTACTATTATTGGAATTTGGCTTATAAAAAACTTCCACAANTTCTTTTGGAGANANATTAAAAGAGGTCTCNACATATGTTTTGTTNTCAATTGTTGCTGANGGGATTGAATCAGATTGATTACTTATATTCCAAGTATAATTCGGATTGTACTTTATTGTTGGATCTAGCCATTTTAAAATATCAGGCGAGAAGGTGTTACTCAAATCTTCAGAAATAGATTTTACTAGTCCTGGTGATAGATTTTTAAATAAATCATATTTTGTTAAACTATCTCTATTCATAACAAAATCTAAATCACTGCTAATATTTTTCTTATAATTTGATTTAAGATTATCGGTTAATTTATAATTCAATAAAAAAGAACGATTCATTCCTAAATCATATGTATTAGTTTCAATCCCNGTTCTCATAGTCTTATCTTGTTGAGATTCAGATAAATTCATAGAAGTAGAAAATTTTTCTGGAGAATAATAAATTTTTGTTTCATATAGCGACTTGCCAAAAATNGGAAATTTCTCNATTGCTTTAAACGGCATCCAGTAATTTTCTTTATCAAAAGAAAATGAATAGTTTAGAGAAAAATCAGATGAATTAACTTTATCTTCTCTTATATCAATAGAAGAATTTGTTTTCTTCATTACTGAATAATTCAAAGATAAATTATCAACTGTAGANCTAATTAACCAATTATCACTTTTGGTTCTCTTATTAAATGACGANCTTAGAGAAACAGTTCTNCTTATACTTTTAATTGAATCTGGNATTCCTTGTCCCACTCCTTCTGTTAATACATCTGGCTGAGTGGGGTAATACTTAGGNCTCTTAACTAANGANGANAAATTTAGATTTACAGGCAATTGAACACCCCAACTTGAGGGTAAAAATAAATCAGGATTAAANCTTGTTTGCATAGATAAAAAATCTTCTGAATCTCCTTCTCCTAATCTTTCTTCTAATCTATGAAAATCAGCGTCTTCATTTTTATATTCTAAATTTAAATTTAATAAATCTGCNAAATCAACTGCCCCTTTTAATCGAAANGCTGANCCTTGATCNTTCTTTACTCCGGTTAATCTCAGTTCATCCAAATANACTTTACCAAAAATCTTACCATCTAAATTATTGGCAACACCAACTATAATATATTCAATTCTATTTATTGCAGGCTCACCTTTAATTATAAACTCTGTACAGTTATTACATACTAATCCAATATCACTATCTTCATAGTCCCAATACCATAAATCTTGNTTATCATTATAATTTGCNGGNTAGTCAAATATATTGTTNCCNTTATAATCAATTAAAGGTTCTCCTTCCTGCCACTTACTATCACCCTCTAATCCAAAAACAATAGAAGTCTNTTCATCACTNTGATTAGAAGGTTTATTNATATTNAGGAAATTTGAGGAGATATCAAATGATTGNAAGTTGTCTCCATTAGGGTCAGACTCGCTACATTGCATACAATCAGTCAAATTTCCAGGGCCATAAAAATCCCAATGCATTGGCCCACAAATTCTTAAATCATGATTTTNATCNGATACATACTCAAAAAAGTTTTCTCCTTCAATTTCCAAAGCTTCTAAATAAATTTCATTATATGTAAACCCGATAGGAAGATAACCTCCATAAGGTAAGGTATCAANATCAAAGCATCCATTTTCATACAAACTAAANACACCATCTCGTCCAGTATCATCAAATTCATCTAAAGACTCTATATTTAATTTAAAGCGNGTCAATTCATCTAGGTTAACTTTTACATGATTTCGACTATCCCATTCATTATAAATAGGCTGACGTAATTCATAAAAGTTATCATCTTTTCCNAATCTAAAAAACAAATCAACTTTTGAGGAATCTCCATCAAACCATTGAGANGTATTTAATGTATCTAAGGGATTTCCATAAACNAACATNTCCATAAAATTATATGCAAAAAAATTATCCTTATTATCATTACTCAAATTAGTTAAAATCTTTTTTATNCCGACAATTTCCTCAGACTCTATTCCACCTTCTCCATTATCATTTGGATAAAAATTTAGAACTAATGACTGCTCTTTTANTCGAATATTATTATATTCATCATATTCTCCAGTTACGCCAGGGGGTTCTTGGTATTCAGAATTATCTTGTGTATTAATTACGGTAATAGCAAAAGTTGAATCTTGCACAAATGAGTCTACCATAATATTGTCAAAAGTTGTTTTCCCAAGCTCTTCCCACTCATTTCCAACTATTTCTATTTTTGCAATTTTAAGTAAATTTTCTCCTATAAACTCGGAATTTAAGATATCAGAATTATAACTAGTCCATAGTCTCATCGATCTTACTTCTTCCCAATTCACAGTAGCATCTGGTAAAGAACTTTCTTTATAAAAATCTGNAAGCAATATCCTAAACAATTTCCAACCCGTAGGACTACCAGAATCTGAATATGTCTGGTTAACCAGATTTTCATCTGATGAGATATCAATTCTATAAGAAAAGTAATCATCTTCCATATCCAAATTTTTATCATTATCTAAATCTTCTGAATCAGGTTTNCNATAATCNGTTGATAATCCNTTACCCTCTGTACCATTTATATTATCATATTTATTATCTTCATTAGCATATGGGTCAAAAGACCAGTTGTCTTTATTTGGGTCATTATTTCCACATAAATTAGGATTAATGTAATTAAACAAATTTGAATCTAAACAGCAATCGCTAAATGTTAAGTTCAAACTTTCATCTATACACCCACCCCAGCCAGTTTCATATTCATCTATGCAACCATCCAATCCAATATCTTCATCATCGCTTAAAATACCATCTCCTAAACCAGGACCATAAATATCTTGATCCTCAGTATCTAAAAGCCCATTATTATTCATATCTTCGCTAATAAACCCGATATCGATATTAAGCATCAGATTATTATCTTGAACACCATCAGTATTAATCCATATATCTAAGTATTTACTTTGACTTTGATCAAAGTCACTGGAATAAAGCTGTGTTGTTATACCTCCCCAACTTGCTTCATCAGCATCGTTGGTTTGCAAAAACAATGTCTTNGTAGTTGTATTATTTGCTTGATTTGAAACATCTTGCTGAGGCCAAATATCTTGAGTNTTTAAATCAATATAAGGGTTATACCAATTCAGATTACCTCTATTAAAAACAGATAAAGAATCACCGTACACAATTGGGGCTGCTGATTTTTTCCAATATCTTTGAATTATACTTGGAGAGCTGGTCCTNTTAGAAGACTCAAAATCATCTAAGAAAGCTTCTCCAATTGGGTTAGGATTTGGATATACTTGAGCGTANTCNGCCTCTAAAAAAATATTTGAANCTTTATTGGTCTCAATTATAGGGATAGTATTTACTAAATCTGTCAAAATAGGAGCTTTATTATCATATTTACCAGAAATGTTCCATATGAAATTTCTCATAGGTTCAAAGCCAAAATCTACACGCTCATCTACAATTGATTGATTATAGTAATATAATCCNCCACTTAAGTAATCATTATCAGCATAATCATATTTAAAATGTAATCCCGCTAATACTTTCTGGTCAAATGACAGGAGCTCATTCTCTTCATAAGTTATATCAAGATTAGCTGTCGGGTCCAATGCCTGCTGATTGATAATATTTAAAGTTCCTGTAAAATAATCTATAGTATAATCAGTACCATTAATTAGCGTCTGACCATTTAATCGAATTTCTTCACTNCCCTCTACAATCATAAAACCTAAATTAATTGTGGAGCTTCGTAATGACTCTGAGTGTTTGACTTTGATAACAAANTCATGTTCTTCTAGTACAGACTGATTATTTGTTGAATAATACATTGATGGGCCATCATCATTTTCATCAGAAAAATCATTATCTGAATCTTCAAGTGNAGTATTTAGAACTTCTCCAATATCTTCAACATCTGTNCCCCATACTCCNGANGGNTCATATGCAAACGGCAAATATGTTGGAAAAAACAATTCCCCATATTGAGAATTTATAATATTGGAGTATTGATAATCAANAACCCCATCCCCTGATGGTGCGTCATTATTATTCTGATCTTTTACATCTAANCCAAATAAATNAAGAAATGAATTTTTATCATTAATTTGACTATGNGTNTCTTCTTCNANNGTTCCACCAATATAAGCAATNTCAACNTCTAGCTCATCAACNGNAATATTNGAACCACCTAATGAATAAACATTTTTAAACATTAAGGGCCAAGTCGGAGAGTTTGGAGTTGACTGCCCTTGAGACTTAATAAGCTTCATGGTCACTTCAGCATTACTATTGGTTTGTAAATCTTGAATGTAGTCATCGTAAAAAATTGTATTGTTGGGGAAAGGATTATCTGGAAGTTGATTTATCTGCTGACCATCAAAGCTACCGATTTCATAAGAAACTCCAATAACATCTTGAGAGCTTAGAGATTTAAATCTAATATAGCCTAATACTTGGTCAACTTCATAATCATTACCCTCTTCAAGCCTTATCCAACTTCCTCCTTCATTNTATGAGTTAGANTCTAAAGGATTTAAGTATGCTGTTCCAGGNACTAGTCCACTTTCTATATTTATTACACGTTTAAAAACTTCAATTTTGTAGATAACATAATCTTGATAATAAGTATGCTGTAAATCTGCATTAAGAGGATAGAAAGAACTTTTGAAATTTTCATCAATAAAAAAATACCTATCCTTTATAAAATTGTANTCATTAATATAGGTCCCNTCTGANCTTTGNCCTGGAGTAAAACTTTTGGATGCTTTTTTTACCTGTTGTCTCGAAAGAATTCCCTGAACCTCAAGNGGACCAAACTGATTTACCATTTTTACTCCGAACAAACCCTCACTTTTACCGCTACCAACATTAACAAATTGAGTTGATGGTAAATTTAAATTAATATTACCGGCTTGCACTTCTTGAATGATGTCATTATCATCACCGTCATATGTTATAATCATATTATTTTGGAAATCAAAATCAGCTTCTGAATCTTGTTTAACTTTAATTGATAATTTATCTCCAACTTTACCTTCAATATTAAATCTTTGAGTTTGATCTATATCTAAATCCCAACTTTTACTATCTCTCGAGTTTAGATTAACCAGATCCTTATCTTCAAAAATCAATTTACCGCTAATTGAAATGTTTCCATCTATATTCAAAGATAGATTTGTACCTCCAATATCTTGACTCATAAGGGTGATTGATTTTGAACCATAATTATTACTAGAAGTCTTTCTACTCAACCTCTTTGCNCCTTCTTCTCTTAATAGTGATTTCAATTTAGCATCAAATGCTAGCTTTGNATAATAGTCATAGCTTATAACTANGGGGGTTTTCAAATTAAAATCATCATAACGTTCATATATTACAAAGCANCCCTCAATTTCAGCTTCTTCAGTTTCTCTTTTTAATTTTCTTATTTTATTGTTTTTGAGCATAGGAGAGGTGAGTCTGTATTCTCCATCNATTNTATATATATAANTTGGGGTCATTTTAGGAAACAANTCGATTGTACTATTTCTGAAAATTATATCTTGTAAAATAGGGTTAGGAGAGTATAGGANTTCTTCTTGAGCAAAAATGATATTTGTCCCAATAACTAAAGATAACAGAGCTAACTTTATATTAAATTTTATTTTATAAAAGACNCCTAACACAATTTTAGCAAAATTCTATCTAGGCCATTTCCTTATTTCTTTGATTATAAAAATCAGGAGCATGCTCTTTTAAAGAATTAACCAAATTCCTTAATGCATTACCTCGGTGTGAAATTTTATTTTTTTCAATTGCACTCAATTCTCCAAATGTTTTTCCTAANTCAGGAACAAAGAAAATAGGGTCATANCCAAATCCTTGATCTCCCTTCAATTCTCTTGATATTAATCCTTTAACAACTCCTTCNACAATAAGTTCCTGATTTTTATCTTTAAAAACCATGACGGTTTTAAACTGAGCAGTACGATTTGGAATGGGTATTTTTTTCATATTTTTTAANANCTTTTTAACATTATCTAAATATGTACATTCTTCTCCAGCATATCGAGCNGAAAAAACCCCNGGTTTACCATTGAGAGCATCAACTTCTAANCCNGTATCATCNGATATGGTGGGAAGCCCTGTTTTATCAAAAACTTCTCTAGCTTTTATAAGTGCATTATCTAATAACGTTTGTCCATCCTCGATTATCTCACCAATCTGAGGGAATTTATTTAACGATATTACATTAAATGAAAAGCTTTCAAGATACGTTTGAATTTCTTTNAATTTATCTTCATTATGAGTTGCAATCACTAGCTTCATAGANATAAAATTAANAAAAATTATAGATTTATTAATATTTTATTTATGTATTAAGAAATATGTTACTAAATTTGCTTACTTTTTGGTTTGGCCTCGTAGCTCAGTTGGTAGAGCAGAGGACTGAAAATCCTTGTGTCGGTGGTTCGATTCCGCCCNNGGCCACNNNAAACCCCAACGGAAACGCTGGGGTTTTTTTGTTTTTATTTGTTAACTTAAATCATGAATAAAAACTTATTTGTATTTATTATAATCTTCATCGTATCATGCAATTCAGATATTAGCAATAATGATTCAAGCGAATTTGAACTTACTGAATTTGCTTTAGAGGATATTAATCCAAACTCATATACTTTTGGAGCATACATTAACCCTGTAGATTTTTCAGATCAAGTTCAACTATATTATTTTCCTTCTAAATCAACATGAAGTATGTGTATAAGCTGGTTCAGCTTATTAAACCAAATCCGCCAAGAATATGCTTATAATGGAAAAACTG
>NZUB01000053.1 GCA_002696965.1 Flavobacteriales bacterium
ATCTGTACAACCCCCAACGTAACAACAATTACCATCATCTTGATCTGCATTTTCATTATAATTAAATGCTGTTGGATCTGTACAGCCTGGTTGATAAAAACACGAGCCATCATTAGTGTCTGCATTGGGATCATAATTATCAGCTTCAGGTTCTGTACAACCAAATATAGCATCTGTTCTAACACATCTACAGGCATTTGATTCAGTTATCTCTGCTTGCCAAGAAGCACCTGGAGAAGTGCCGGAAGGAACAGGAAACTCAAATTGCCATGCAAATACATCATACATATTTAACCAGCTAGAAGACCAATAAAAAGCATCTGCTATAAAACTATATACACTATTATAAAAACCTAAATCAACCCAGTTATTATATATAGTAGATAATTCACCTTGTGAAGGTAAATACCAATCATCATAACCAAAAGCTACCAATTCATCACATATGTTTACAGGTATACAATTTGCATTTGTAGATAATATTGCATTACTATTTTGCTGACCATTAGATGTTGATGGATCTAAATTATCTAAAGGTGATGTTGACCACCAATCTGCATAAATAGTAGATTCAGACTGATCATATGGATGAACATAGATGTCATAAGTATCTATGTCTCCCCCAAGTATGTTAACTTTCATAATGCAAGACCCATCATCGTCTGTAGCAGTAAGATTATAATTAAGAGCATTAGGATCTGTACAACCTAGTTCTTCATCAAAATTACATACCCCATCCCCATCATCATCAATACAGTTTCCATTACAATCATATTGATCTTCAGCATATGTACAGCAATTTTCTAATTCAAGAATAAATAAAAATTCTTGAACACCATTTGTATCGTCCCAATAAAAGGGAGTAGCTTCCAATGTTGGAGTGGGAGTATATATTTGACCAAAATTACCAGACGTATTAGGCTCACCTGCATTCCAATTTGTATAAGTTACTGGATCCCCATTAGACCAAGAAAAAACACCATCATTATCAATATCATTCAGTCCAAACCACACCCCAGTACAATTATTACAATTAGAGGGTCCAGATCCATTCCAATAAACTGAAATAAGATTCTGTATAAAATCTTGTTCTTCTTGAGAATTAATACTGACTAAATATCCACCAGTTGAATTTGCAATATCATTAGAAGACAACCAACTAGTAGGAGTTTGATAAATATAATAACTACTACCTTCAAAAGAATTTAAATATGTAAACCCTTCAATGCCTTGTCCCTCTACATAACAATTAATAGTAGCGGTGTCATCATAATTACATGCTGTTGGATCTGTACAACCCTCTATTATTAAGGTAGCACAAGAACCATCATCTTCATTTGCATTTGGATCATACTCTAAATAGGTGTCATCTGTACAGCCATAAATTAATGGAATACATGAACCGTCATCTGTGTTTGCATCCTGATTATAATTAAATGAATCTGGATCTGTACAACCCTCTATAACTGCTATACATGTACCATCATCGATACATGCTGAGGAATCATAATTAAATGCCGTTGGATCTGTACAACCCCCAACGTAACAACAATTACCATCATCTTGATCTGCATTTTCATTATAATTAAATGCTGTTGGATCTGTACATCCTAGTATTTCAGCAAAATCAATTGAACTTATTCCAGATAATCCATTACAAGAGTATGTTCCTGTACCAAAGCTATATGTTGCTAAACCGTTAATATCTCCATTATCTGTAGAAATGATCCAGGTTATTGTTTCACCTGCTGACATACCCGGTATAACACTATTATATTCTTCACCCCATACAGCAATCGATGTTGTTACATTGGCTGTCCAAAATACAGAACCAACTACATCACCATCTCCATTAGTAGCTCCAATCCAAGCTTCATTTACTGCTTCACCTTCTACGTTGATTGAAGTACCTTGTAATAAAAAAGTCATATTACAATCTGTGGTATTAATCTGTCCCCATGGACCATAGTCACATGTGCCATCGTCTGTAGTAGCACTTACATCAAAGTTACCTGCAGCTGTATCTGTACATCCAAATACTTCCGGAATACAAGAACCATCTTCTTCTGTTGCATTGTCATCATAATTAAATGCTGTTGGATCTGTACATCCTAGTATTTCATCAAAATTACATACACCATCCCCATCATCATCAATGCAGTTACCATTACAATCATATTGATCTTCAGCATATATACATGAACCATCATCAACTGTAGCAATTGGATTGTAGTTACAAGCTGACTGATCTTGACAATCTACAACTTCATCACAATCTGTAGGATTTACTATGATTGTGCCCACCATACCTTGAGCAGCATGTACTCCAATCGAACAATCATATATATATGTTCCTTCCACATTAAATGTCCAAGAACCTATTTCTACTGGACTATCAGGACTCGAAGAATATACAGCAGGCAATGAAAAAGATTGAGGATTATTATAATTTTCATCTGTAATTGTATTAATCACCCCATTAACATCATGTAGTCCACCTACATTAATCCAAGTAACAGTTGAACCCACACGAATATCTAATTGATTTGGAGAAAAATAAAATGCACCAGCCTCAATAGTATAAGATTCTGGACAATTAGTATCTACTTCATCACACAACTCATCATCATCTGTATTATTTAAGCAGTTACCATCACAATCAACATACGATTCATTAGGAATACCATCACCATTAGAATCATATAGCAAGTCTGGATATAAATCTTCTGGATATTCACAAAAACCATCATCTTCTGTAGCATTTGGGTTGTAATTACACGCCAACTCATCTGTGCAACCACTAGAAATACTATATGATTCTGCAAAATTTACGGAAACAAGATTTCCAAAACCATTGCAACTATATGTATCACTAAATCCATCAACAACAACCAATTCAGCACCATTACCATCCATTAGAATTGTTTGATTATCAATCAAAAGTGCCCAATTTGTTAATTCTTCTCCATCTTGAAAACCATTATCTTGTCCTGATTCAGCTCCAAATGCCGGTAATGCTGTAGAAGTTCCTGTCCACTCTGTGGATCCAGCTAAAATAAGTTGCCCTTCCTCATTTTCATAAAAAACCCCTATTTGAGCTCCTAAGGGTATTTCACCTCCATTCAAAGTAATATTAGAATTTTGAACATTAATATCTTGTATCAAGATCGTCATATTACAATCTGTTTGTTCCGACGTCCATTCTAAATTATAACATGAACCATCATCTATGGTTGCAGATACATCATAATTGTAAGCCGTTTCATCGGTACAGCCGAAAATCTGAGAAATTTCACAATTATATTCTGCGGATAATAATTGTCCAAACCCATTACCAACGAATGTCTCTGTGAATAGCGTAATACTACTCATTTCATAACTATCAGCTAAAAATGTTTGATTGCCTATTTGAAATAACCAAGTAATTTCTTCTCCTTCATCAAATCCATTATCCATTCCAGCTTCAGATTTCCAAAGAGGAAGTGCTAATTGATTATTAGAAAAATCATCACACCAAATTTGATATCCTCCGCATGCTAACTCACCATTATCATTTGTATAAAACCCACCAATTAATGAACCACATGGGGGTGTTTCGCCGTTAAGTAAAATAGCGTCTTGTGTAACCAGGATAATCATATTCGCATCAGTAATATCAAAAACCCAATCAATATTTTCAAGCTCACAACTTATATCATTATTATTATCACAATTACCGCAGCTTTCAGGACAGGCATCTGCAACGAAAGTTCCATCAAAGTCTCCGTCACAGCCGAAAGCAGCAATGGCAGTTGTACAAGGGAATGGAAAGGCCGTGTCATCATCAGTGCAGTTATTATTATTTGTATATTCACAGGCTTCATTAATAAATTGACTGTTAGCGCAATCATCCCCAGAGTAGTTAGAAGCTAGTGGATCGCTACATCCATCAATCACTNCACATGTGCCATCATCTATTGTTGCTGTTGGNTCAAAATTTANAGCATNANTACATGTGCANCCTGAATACTGACAGTTTTCATCAATAAAAGTAGAATTATCACATTCTGANCCTGAATAATTANATGCAAGAGAGTCACTACAACCTCCANTNANAATGCAACTTCCNTCATCTATNAGTAGCTGNTNNNTCGTAGTTGTCAGCATCCTCACATGTACAGCCTGATGTATCTNCACACACTTCTTCAGGGTTAAACTGATTATTGACAAATAGAAAATTAAAACCTTCAACATTACAATAGTTTGCTTGACTTGGNTCAGACCCACAATAATTCGCAGCTTGTATAGTACAAGCGTCATTCNGACTAGCTATTGTTGATATGGTTGTAGTAATAGATGCGTCAGAGCAACTACATGGTTCTAATTCTAAAGCAGAATTAGCCTGAAAATTTATCTCTGAAATAACACTTGTGCCATTTACCACAAACACATCTTCGCCTTGAAGCAATGTAATGTCATTTGCCTGGTAATCAATGCCATCTAAATTTAAGTAAAATAACATAGTTTCTCCCGTGGCCATTCCATTGTCTTCACCTGGATCTGCTCCCCAAACTGCGATAGCAATATTAGAGCCATTCATATAATCTTGACCCAGCTCTGTATAACCAGCACATGTCAAATCACCATCATTATTTTGATAAAAGACTCCTAATAAGGAACCAACTGTTGTAACTACATTATTATTAAATAATGCTGCAGGAGGACTAGCAATAAATAAAACGGTTGCATTACCAGTTCCGGTTGGTTCTGGATTAGTCCAATTTAGATTTTGTGCCTGAACACATAACGACAATACGCAAAATAGTATAGTAAATAATTGTTTCATTTTAATATAGAGTATAATATATGGGTAAACAAAATTAGCTAATTTATATTTAATAGTGTGAACTATTAAATATAGTTGATTTTATTGATAGCAATTAAATTAAATAATTGACAATCAGATTGTAGTACATTATAACTAAATCAAGTTTTATATGTAATTTTTAATAACTTTGCAATAACTATAAAATAGAAAAAATATGAAAAAATATACATTGTTTATAATTATGTTCTTGTTTGTTTACTTGTCTTCAAATGCACAAACAAGAAATGGATTTGGTATTCATGCTGGTGTAAATACCTCTAGCTTCTATAATATCGATGGTGTTGATGATGATACTGACCCGATGTCAGGATATCAAGTAGGTGTAAGATATAATGCTAAACTTGGTCCTATAGGTTTCAGTCCAGAGATCAATTACACAAGTATGACAGCAGCATCCTCTGCTAATAATGATGTGAGTTTAACATGTAACTATATATCAATACCTCTTTTATTAAAACTTTATGTTTTTGGATTTAATATCCAGCTTGGAGCACAAACTTCTTATTTAATTGGAGGAGATTATACAGAAACAGGCACTAGTGGTTCAATAACTGACGATATTTTTTATGAAACCGTTAATGGAACTGAATATTGGTATTTTCAAGAAATAGACATAGCAGGAATCGTGGGAGTAGGATGGGACACCAAAATGGGCGTATACGCATCATGTAGAGGTGTCTTCTCTTTAAATCCTTTAGAAAATATAAATTTAGGAAATGCTTACCAAGCGGCTCAGGGACTACCTGATCTGAGTACCGATTATATTAATGAATTAAACCGTTGGGTATCGGTTCAGTTGTTAGTCGGATATAAATTTTAATTAAAAAACTTTATTTTTATATGGATAGGAATTTCTTGTCCATATAAAAATAAATTATTGAGAATTTTCTTTTTTTAACTTGTTTAACTTTGCAACGAGTTCAACCCATTCATCCTCTTTATTAGATATTTTTTTTTGATCTAAATCATAATTTAGATAAAAATCTGGGGACTTTGTTAACTCTTTAAATTTATCGGGATCTGAAAGTTGAAGGTCTAATTCTTTTTTTTTCTCTTCTAAAAACGAAATTTCTTTTTCAATTTTTGAGATATCTTTTTGAATTTTACGAATTTTTTTGTCGTACTCTTTCCTTTTTTGATAAGATATTTTTTGCGGACTATCTTTTTTAGAAGTATTTTGTTTTTGTGATTTTAAAGCTTTGTTTAAATCGCCTAAACTACCTAGTTGATTGGCTTGTAAGAAACTGTTAATGTCTCCTAAGTATTCCTTAATTGCTTTATTTTTAAATTCGAAAATTTTATTTGATAAACCTTGTAAAAAAGATCTATCATGCGATATTATAATTAAAGTACCATCAAAATTGATAAGAGCTTTTTTTAAAATATCTTTTGAAATCATATCTAAATGATTAGTCGGCTCATCCATAATTAAAAAATTAACTGGGGATAAGAGAAGTGTACAAAGCGAAACTCGTGCTCTCTCTCCACCAGATAAAACACCAATTTTTTTATCTACATCATCTTTTGTAAAAAGAAAAGATCCCAATATATCTCTTACTTTTAAATTGGTTTCTGTAGTCATTGCCCCCTCAATAGTTTGTAAAATAGTTTTATCCTCATCTAAAAAATCTGATTGATTTTGTGCATAATAGCCATATTGCACATTGTAACCAAAATGTGTTTTGCCTTCAAATTCTATATCAGATACTATTATTTTGGCTAAAGTGGTTTTACCTTCTCCATTTTTGCCAACAAATGCTATTTTTTCTCCTTTGTTAATTTCAAGATTTATATTTTTTAAAATCTCCTTATTTCCATAACTTTTAGAAATACTTTTCATTTTAAATGTTACTTTGCCTGAGTGTGGAGCAGGTGGAAACCTGAAGTGCATTTTTGAAACATCATCCTGTTCAACTTCAATAATATCTAATTTGGACAATTTTTTAACTAGAGTTTGAGCGAAGGCTGCTTTATTTTTTTTAGCTCTAAACTTATTAATTAACATTTTGGTTTGCTCAATGTATTTATCTTGATTTTTTTTCGCTTGTAATTGTTTCTCTTGTCTATCTTTCCTTAAATCTAAATACTTGCTGTAGTTAGCTTTATAATTATTTATTTTAGAAAATGATATTTCAATCGTTCTATTAATAATAGCATCTAAAAAATTTCTATCGTGGGAAACCAAAACAATTGCGCCATTATAATTCTGCAACCATTTTTCCAACCATATAATTGAAATAATATCTAAATGATTGGTTGGTTCATCCAATAATATTATATCTGGGTTTTTTAACAGTATTTTGGCTAATTCTATTCTCATTCTCCAACCACCGCTAAAATCAGAAGTATGTTTGTCTAAATCTTCTGGTTGAAAACCAAGACCCTTTAAAATTTTATTTATTTGCAGACTAATATCATGTCCCCCCCCCTCTAGTCTTAAAAGTTCTTCTGTTCTAGATAATTTATTTAATAGATCTAAGTAACTTTTACTGGTATAATCATTTCTACTAGCAATCTCTTCATTTAATTGATTAATATCTTTTTTATAAGTCTCTATGTTACTAAAAACTTGTGTCATTTCATCATTTAAAGTATACTTATCTTCAAAATCAATATCTTGCTGTAAGTAACCAATAACAGTATTTTTTAAATGTGTGACCTTTCCAGAATTAGGAGTGATCTGATTGGTTAAAAGTCTTAATAAAGTAGATTTACCGGAACCGTTTTTACCGACTAAGCCAATTTTATCACCACTGTTAATCATGAATGAAATGTCCTCAAAAACGTTTTGAGCGCCAAAATAAAGTGACAAATTATCTATTGAAATCATATTTCATTTATATCCTCTCCCAACGAAGTATATTACCTGCAAGATCTTCACATATAAAAACATTCCAAGATAATTCAATGATTTGTTGAGGACCAAAAGGAAGTATTTCAGGATAGATATATGGATTATATCCCTGATTGGGGTTGATAAAGATTAACTTATTTTCGCATATATTAATAGACCATTGACCTATTGGTGTTGGGTTGGACGCATTAGCTGTATAAACTTCGCAAGTTTTATCACCGTTAAAACCTATATTAACCCATTCTAATACATCATCATATGCACAATCAAAGTTTATAGAATTGGAGAACATACAAATTCCATAACTGTCATGTATATCTACTAAATTCCAAGCTCCCGTAAGAGTAGCCTCTTCTGAATTAGAGTATCGACAAGCTTCGTCTTCATTGCCATAATTACATGCCGTTTCGTCTGTACAGCCCTTATTACAACTAATACAGCATATTGAGAATAATACACAAATTAATATGATTTTTTTCATGCAAAATGTTTTTTTTAAAGATATAAAATTAATTTAATACACTAATATAACCTCTATTATAAAAATCACCATCTAAATAATTAAAACCATGTGACTTAATTATATTAATAACAATTTGTTTCATCCTGTTAGAGTTTCCTGTAATAATTTTTAAAGGACACTCCTCTTGATATTTGAATAAATAATCCTCTACCAATTGAGGAACATCAGCATGTTTAACTCCATGCAGATCAAGTGGCTGAATTTTATTATATTTTTTTTTAAATCTTTTTACCATAGCAATTATATAAATTTACCAATGTCATCGCAAGATTTCAAAATCAAGAGAATTTTATTTAGGTTTACAGTAAACTAAATCTTTAAATAATGAATTACTCCGAAATTCACGAAAAATTAAAATCAATTACTGCATCCTCTATTTTTAGTAGATTATTTCGGTGGAGCCGCATTACTTTAAAAATCGGCGAATTATCTAATTTAATTGAAAGCTTAGTGATAAATAATTCCCGAATTTCAAATGAACTAGAAAATTTAAAACACAAATTATTAGATTTAGAAACAAATTTCCAAACTGAAAAAAAAATAAATCAAAAATTAGAAACAGAAATAGAAATTGTTAAGAATAAGAATGAATTACTAAACCCATTAAAACTTAAAAACACCGAACTACTAACAGAACTAAATAAATTAAAACAAGAAGAATTAGCCAAAGATGCTAAACGTGATTCATTAATGAATAAATGGGAACAATTTCAAACTAACGCAGAACAAAGAGAAAGAAAAAAAGAGGAAGTCGAAGAACAAAAAAGACACGAAAAACAAGAACAAATTAAAAGACAATGGCTGAACCATGAGGAAAATGTAAATAATTTAATTAAAATAATATGTAATGAAAAAGGTGTTGAGTTTATTGAAAAAGATAAATGGCCATATAAAAAACAACCTGACAATATTATCAAAATTTGTGATGAATACATTGTATTTGATGCTAAAAGTCCGAGAAATGAAGAATTAGATAATTTCCCAAAATACATCAGAACCCAAGTTGATACACTAGCAAAATATGCACAGCATAAAGATGTAAAAAAGCAATTATTTTTAGTTATACCTGAAAATGCGTTACATGTAATTCAAAATAAAACTTATGAAGATTCTAACTATTGTGTGCATGTTATTTCACCACAATCTCTAAGAATTACTATTTGGTCATTAAAGCAAATTGAACATTATGAATTTGCCGAAAAACTATCTCCAGAAGATAGAGAAAATTTGGCTCGTGCGTTTGCTGGTTCTATGAATTATATAAAGCGTGTAATTCAGATTAATTCTGATATGAATGAACATGGTATTGAATTAACTGAAAGAATGCTACAACTAATTTCTAAAAAAAGTTTAAACAGTATTCGTAACAAGGCATTAGAATATGAAAAGGGGGATATTGTCAATGCCAGTCAACAAAGAGGCGGAAAAGCAATTGATTTAAAAGAAGAAAGCACTAGACAAAAAGATATAAAATCTAAAGCTATAAATCATGAGATAATTTCAACTCCCAAATCTTCTAGTAAGAAGATAGATCTTAATAACGATTAGCCCAAAAGAATTAAGTTTTATATATTTATATACATGTATAGACTATTATCCATATTGATTTTTATCTTGCCCTCTCTGGCAGTAGCTCAATCTAAAGCCCTACATACTCGTATATTAATAAATGCTTGGAGCGAATATGATTCATGGACTCATCTTGATCCATTTTATTTAGATGAACCTTTTCAAGATGTTGATAATTTTAGACCTGTCGACTATGAAGAAAGGCATACATATTTAAATTTAGATTTTGAACAAGCAATCATGCCATCACGATTTGGTATGTGGACTAGCCGAATAAACTTTACTAGAGGTTGGCACAATAGAAAACATATACAGGATAGTGATTTTGATTTTGAAAATAATTGGCCCATGACACCCTACCAAACTAAGTCCAACTACATCAAATATGCATTTGAAATTGTTCATGGTTTCCGCCCAGTAAATATTTGGCCATATATAGGAATAGGCGGAGACTTTCGTATTGACCAAATAACAAGTTCATTTATTTATATTGATAATTGGGATAATGCTGCAGCTGATCCAATTCAATCAATCCCAGTGGATGAAAGAGTAGAAAGAAGATTTAGATATTACGCTGTTGCAGGTATGGAGATCTACGCAGTACCCCGACTAATTGTTATGCCCTATGTAAAACTTTTCTTTAATGAAATTGATGTAGATGAAAAAATGATGATTAAAGATCGTACTGATGAAGCCCAATTTAGACCCGGGATTAAAATACTGTATGCCTTAACGGGTCGACGTTAAAAACATCTAAATTAATATGAAAAAAATTATACTTTTAATGATGCTGATTCCAATACTTGGACTTTCACAAAGATTTGTCATTAGTGGAGGAAGTCAACAAAGTAATGGTAAACAATTGCTTACCATGGGTAATGGAGAATATGTACAAGCTCAATATCAAGGTCGAGATAATAGTATCTCACTAGCATATGGACAAAGAGTGCCTCTTCCATTTGGATTTTACGTATTATACATGGGGGCGACATATAGCTCTGAACAAACAAATTATGACTTTTCAGAAACTAATCCCACATATGCAAATTACAAATTTAGTGAAGAAGCTATTATTCCATTCATGTCTCTCAGATATCGTGTGTTAAATATCCCGGATTTATTTTCTGCATATGCAGCACTTGGAACACAAATATACTTATCTCAATTAAATTATAGTTATGAGGAAAATATGTTTGAAGCTATTGACTTAGACTATAATTTCCTCCTTCCGTACCTACAAATAGGTGTAGAGCTACAAACATCATTATTTTCTGTTGAACCATTTATTCAATATCAAATTGACCCAATATTTTTTGATGATATCAATGAAATTAACTCATCCGATATTGACAATGCTATTTCAAATGCTGGCATAGTGACTGGGGTAAGCTTTTCATTTCAATTATAATTAGATTATAATAATTCTAATCATTTAAAGTAGAGGCAATTGTAAAATAATTAGACGTCTCAATTACTGGACCTTCAGATAATAACCACAAATCTATATATATATCCTCTCCATCACTAGCTGATTTAAAAAGTCCTCCATCAGTACCTTTGTTAGATGTAACTTCAAGAACACTTAATTCTCCAAGCAATGGATGCTGTACACCCTCATGATCTACATACTCAAATTCATAATAACCTGGTTGAATCTGATAGAAAGCATCATATTCAAAATCTAATGGAAAATCTGGACTATTAATTGAAAAATTAGTTGGCTCTAGTACCGCTCTTAATCTTAAAAACACATCACCATCCTGACCAGAACTACAACTAGCTACAGTGATGATGATTAATGTAAAAAGAATTTTGTTAAAGGCACTCATAATTAAGTTCTAAGATAATATTTTTTATATTAATTATATTAAATAAGGTGAATTTCTAGCAATTTCACTAAACCCACCATAAATATTTTTTATTCCTTTAAAACCTTTAGATTGTAAAATAGAGGATGCAATCATAGAACGATATCCCCCAGCACAGTATATAATTAGGTTATTTGATTTTGGTATTTTGTCTAAATTATCTGATAACTGACTCAACGGAATATTAATTGAATCTTTGACAAATCCCAATCTTAACTCATCTTCCCTTCGCACATCTAATATGGATAAATTGTTTTTATGCTCATCTATTTTTGTAGAATCTATAGAATGAATATAATCAAGTTCTCTATTTTTCTTCCAATGTGTCAAATCTGAAATATAACCAACAACATTTTCATAGCCTATTCTCGCTAATCTAGAAATAACTTCTAATTCTTCATTTAAATTACACACTAAAATAATTTTAGATGACGGCGGGATAATGGTCCCAACCCAGGGAGCAAACATGCCCATTTTACCAATATTTATCGACCCATTAATAAATCCTTTTTCAAAATCATTAGGGGATCTAACATCAAGAATAACTGATTCGCTAGTTATGTAGCTAAGATAAGTTTCATAACTTAATTCATTTAAACTATTTTGAATAACCTTTTTAACAGGTTGATACCCTTCTTTATTCATAGCCACATCATGTCCGAAATATTGAGGCGCCTTTGATATCCCCGCTAACACCATTTTGATAAAATCCTGTTTAGACATTGGTTGTAGCGCATAATTATATTGTTTCTGTTCTCTAATAGTTGAATGTTTTTGAGAACTAATATTTTTTCCACATGCAGAACCTGCTCCATGACCTGGATATACAATAACATTATCTTCTAAATTCATTATAACATTACGTAATGAATCATATAAGTGACTAGCTAAATCCTCACTGGTTAGTTGTGGATTGACAGCTAAATCTGGACGACCTACTTCACCGATAAAAAGCGTATCACCTGTAAATATAGCTTCCGCTTTATTGTCATCTGAAAATAATAAATAACTTGTAGACTCCATAGTGTGACCAGGTGTATGTAAAGCACGTAATTTTAAATTTCCAAAATGGAAATCTTGGTTGTCTTGCGCTACAATACATTTATATGAAGTGATAGCATTAGGACCAAAAACAATATCTGCGTTGGTTAAATTGGCTAATTCAATATGACCTGAGACAAAATCAGCATGAAAATGTGTTTCAAATATATATTTTAAATTAGATTTTCTTTTTTTTAATAATTCTAGATAAAATTCACCATCTCTGATTGGGTCAATAATTATAGCTTCACCCGATGATTCAATATAATAGGAAGCTTGGGCTAAACAATCGGTATATATTTGTTCTATGTACATAAACTAGAATAATTCTAATAAGAATAGACACAAAGATAGTACTAAAAGTGTAATTGAAAATAATTTCTTTACTATATTCAAATCTAAAGTATTTAATAATTTTATCCCTAGTATGATGCCTAATATCAACATAAATAATAAAGTTGTAATAAAACTGATATTAAATAAAAAGTTAAAAATTGTTAACTCGAGAATAATGGCCAATAAAGTGTTGAGCATAATAATAAATAAAGTGCTTGATGCAGCTTGACGCATATCTAAACCTGCAAATAAAACTAAAGCAGGAAGTATAATAAAACCACCTCCTATTCCTAGGAGCCCTGTCAGAATCCCAATAATCACTCCTATCATAATTAACACTAATTTATAATTAGAATTAATATTAATTTGTATAGTTTTAAAAAAAGATAGCGAAGCTGCAAAAATAACAACCGCAAATAATAACATTAAGAGACTATCCTTGGATATATTTAGAGAATCAACATAATCTGGTATTGCGGAAAATAAAAAAGTTCTAGATAGAAAAGTAAATAAAAGAGTAGGTAAAATGAAATACCCTAGGTTAGGAATTTGAAAATTTTTTTGATAAATATGTTTACATGTACCAAAAAAAGAGGTTATAAAAACTAGTAATAAAGAATATGTTGTAGCCTCATAAATTGATAATTTAAATATATATATTAAAATGGGTATGATAATAATTGAACCCCCTGAACCAAATAGTCCAAATAGTAATCCGGCCAAAATAAATAAACTATATCCTAATATCTCTATCATTAAAAATTTAACTTAGAATTATTATTAATTATTCGCTTACAAATAAAAAAAGATTAGAATTGCAATTTACAATTAATTTAATACATCTATGAATACTTCAATATTATCATCTTATACTATCTTATTATTTCTTTTTATTAGTTGTAATAATCAACAAACACTAGTTTTAATTACTGCAGATCATGAAACTGGAGGATATGGAATAACAGGCCAAAATAAATCTACTAAACAGTTAGAAACAGGTTTTTTAAATGATGATCACACAGCGACTATGGTGCCATTATTTGCATTTGGACCAGGTACAGAGGACTTTATTGGCACATATGATAATACTGATTTGTATCATAAAATACTTGCCGCCTACAAATAAGTTACTTTGTTAACATTTTTTTGTTAAAAACAATTGTTAATTTATATTTCAGAATGACAATTTTGTACGTATCATTGTGACATCAAATGAATATATGGGGGTATATTTATTCTGAACTGTTTAATTCTGGCTAGTTTCTATTAACTAGCTTTAGCAGCAAAAGAGTCCGCTTAAGCGGACTTTTTTGATTTTAGAAATCAATACGAATTCGTCATCTTTTTAGGATCTACTAAAGTATCAAATTCTGATTCTGTTAAGAATCCTAATTCGACAGAGGCCTGTTTTAAACTAATATTATTAGTATGTGCTAGTTTAGCAATTTTTGCACAATTATCATATCCAAGATGGGAGTTTAAACAGGTGATCAACATTAAAGAATTATTTAAATTTTCGGTTATTCTAATTGTGTTGGGCTCTATACTATTAATACAATTTTCTGTAAAAGAATTACACGCATCTGCTAAGATTCTAGCAGAGAATAAAAAATTAAATGCAATAACTGGCTTAAAGACATTTAACTGAAACTGCCCCTTAGAAGCTGCGAAACTAATTGCTGAATCATTACCAAAAATCTGTGCACAAACCATCGTCATTGCTTCGCATTGTGTTGGATTAACCTTACCAGGCATTATTGAAGAACCCGGCTCATTGGGTGTTAAAATTAATTCACCTATTCCACATCTTGGTCCTGATGCTAATAATCTAATATCATTAGCAATCTTATATAGAGAAATTGCTAATTGTTTCAATGCCCCATGTGTCTCAACAAAAGCATCATGAGTTGCAATACCCTCAAATTTATTGTCAGCATTTTCAAATGAAAAACTTGTGAAATCATTAATCTTTTTCACAATTAACTTGTCAAATTCAGCTGGTGCATTAATACCTGTACCAACTGCCGTGCCACCTATAGGTAATTTTGATAAATGATGTAATGAATTCTTTAATGCTTTTATTCCAAAATCTAATTGTGCCACATAACATGAAAATTCTTGACCTAAAGTAAGTGGTGTCGCATCCATTAAATGTGTTCGACCTATTTTTACAATATCTGAGAATAATTCTGATTTACGAGAAAATGATAATTTTAATTTTTCTAAAGCCGGCAATACTTGATTTATAATTATTTTATAAGCTGCGATATGCATAGCTGTGGGGAAAGTGTCATTAGAAGATTGTGATTTGTTAACATCATCATTTGGATGTATACTAATACCGCAGTTTTTCTTGACTAAATTAGCAATAACCTCATTTATATTCATATTAGTTTGTGTCCCCGATCCAGTCTGCCAAATCACTAACGGGAAATGATCATCAAATTCACCAGCCTCAATTTGATTACATGCTAATTCAATAATTTCTTTTTTGTCCTTAGATAAACAAGATAGTTCGTGATTAGCATATGCAGCAGATTTTTTCAATATTGCATAGGCTCTAATAATTTCAATTGGCATACTAAAAGGTTCCCCAATTTGAAAATTATTAATTGAACGTTGTGTCTGTGCCCCCCAAAGTTTATCATTAGGAACTAAAATTTTACCTAGACTATCGAATTCTTCTCTCATAAAACATTACTATAATTAATTACTTAACAAATCTAATACATTTATTGGTGGTCTTCCTAATACAGCCGATTGATTTTTAACAACTATTGGTCGTTGCATTAATATAGGATGTTTGTAGAGCAAGTCTAAACACTGATCATCCGTCAAATCACTTTCTTTAAAATTTTCTTTAAAGAATTTATCTTCTTTTCTTATTAAATCTTTTGCTGAAATATTTAGTGTCGATAAAATATTTTTTATTTCTGATTTTGTCAGTGGATTTTTTAAATATTCTATAACCTCAAACTTTACATTTTTCTTAATCAGAATAGATAAAGTTTCACGACTTTTTCGACATCTTGGATTATGGTAAATTTTCATGTCAATTTTTTTTTTGGCCCATCATCATTAAATACTCCTTAATAAAAAGGTCTAAATCTCCATCAAGTACTTTTTGAACATTGGCTGATTCAACATTGGTTCTTAAATCTTTAATCATTTTGTAGGGATGAAGCACATAATTTCTTATCTGTGAACCCCACTCTATTTTTTTCTTATTTTTTTCTACTTCCATTTTCTCTGCTTGAAGCTTTTCCAACTCAATTTGATATAACTGTGATTTTAATAACAACAAAGCCTTTTTTTTATTATCTAGTTGTGAAGCTGATTCCGAGTTTTCTATAATAATTCCAGTTGGATTGTGCTTTAACCTAACAGCTGTTTCAATCTTATTTACTGCTTGACCACCTGGACCTCCGGATCTAAAAGTTTCCCAAGTTAAATCAGACGTGTTAATATTAATTTCAATAGTATCATCTACTAAAGGATACACAAAGACTGATGCAAAAGAAGTGTGTCTTTTTGCATTTGAATCAAAAGGAGATATACGCACTAAACGATGCACACCAGTTTCTCCTTTTAAATAACCATAAGCAAAGTCACCATCAAATTCTAAAGTTACCGATTTGATTCCTGCTGTTTCACCTCCATGATAATTTATTTTTTTAATTTTAAAATTATTTTTGACCCCCCACATAGTATACATTCTCATTAACATAGATGCCCAATCTTGACTTTCTGTTCCTCCTGCTCCTGGGTTTATAATTAAAATAGCCGTCATATTATCTTCCTCACTACTTAACATGTTTTGAAATTCAAGATTCTCTAATAATAAATAAGTCTGATTTATTTGTTTTTCAAGTTCTGAGTTTTCTACCTCATTGTTTAAAAAAAACTCGTACAAAACTAATAAATCATCTAAAGAAGATTTGAGTTCATTAAATTGATTAATCCATTTTTTTTCTTTTTTAATATTTTTCAAAACTAATTCTGCTTTTTTAGCATCATTCCAAAAATCATCTTTGTGAGTCTTAATTTCCTCATCATGAATAAATGACAATTTGTCTTCTATTTTTAGATGAACATGTAGTGCCTCGACTCTATTTTCTATATTTTTTATTTTTTCTACTATTACCATTAAATAAATTTATATACAACAGAAAGTTACACTTAAATATATAATTTTTATGAATTTTAATTTTATTTTAGGGGATTGATTTATTATCGTATATAACTAAAAATGTATTCTAGAAAAATCCTGCAATTATTGTTATCAATTATACCATCTGGAATAGCACAAGGTATAACAGTTATTGCTGTACCATGGTATTTTACAGACAGTTTAAATCAAAGCTCTACTTTTTCCTTTTGGCTAGGCATATTGACATTTTTAGGTTTATTTTGGGGGCTATATGCTGGTGTATTAATTGATAAAATGAATAGAAAAAACATTTTATTAAATACTAATATAGTATCCTCATTAATATTCTTATCGGTTGGGATAAGTAATGTTTTGTTCAAAGTCAATAATGAATTTTTAATTTTTCTGGCATTTAGTTGCTGCTCATTTTACTATATGATTTTTTTTCCTAATCTATATGCATTAGCTCAAGAACTAACGGATAGAAAAAACTATGTCAAAATAAATTCAATAATTGAAATACAGAGTCAAACAATAAGTGTTGTCGCAGCATTAATGTGTGGAATACTAATCTCTGGCAGCCAAACATTCTTTAACTATTTTAATATCGATCTTTTATTATTTAAGCAGTGGGAAATTGGGGAAGTTTTCTTATTAAATAGCTTATTATATTTAGCATCTTATTTAATACTCTTCCCCATGCATTATCAGCATAAAGAAAATATTAAGAAATATTATATTAATAATGTCATAAAAGAAATTAAAAATTCAATGCTTTTTTTAAAAAAGCATAAAAGCATTCTTATATATGGTATTTGTTCTCAAATTATTTTTGCTTTTTTGATTGTAGAATTATTTACATTATTACCCCTATTTGTAAAAAACTGTCTTAATGAAAGTTTAGTGATTTTTTCCTTAGCAGATGTAACTTATTGTATTGGCGCAATAGTTTCTGGCATAATTACAATGCAAATTTTAAAAAAAATTCATACAATAGATTTTACCATCTTATTAATCATTATTACTGGATATTCTTTTCTTCTGATGATTATAATAAAAAAATTACTTGTTTTTTTTATAGCAAGCTTTATAATTGGCATCACAAATGCCAGTGCACGTATAACAAGAATGAGTTATTTCTTCCAAAGAATACCTAATCATTTAATTGGAAGAACAAATACTATTTTTAACTCTATAAATAGCGTAATTAGAAATGTCCTAATATTTATTTTTTCTTATTCATGGTTTTCAAACAGTATGAACGTAGTTTTTGGATATAAATTAGGAATTGTAGTGTTAATAGTTTTCACAATTCCTTTAATTATAATCCAATTAAAAAAACTTTAGCTAAAAACTATTCTCTGACCTTTGGAGTTTAAAAAAGAATAATCTAGAAGTGACATGGCATTACTGGCTCTTAAATATAAGATTACTCTATTTTTAAAAGACCACTTAATTTGAAAAGAGGGAAATCCTCTTTTTAGATATGCAATCACAAATGGGTGTGCAATAAGTGTAATCTCTTTTAAAACTTTTTTTTGTGCTAACATGTCTAGTTTATCTTTCAACTGATCAACAAAAACTATTGGCGCTTCAATCTCTCCAGAACCATTACATGAAGGACACGCTTCCCTAGTTTTGATTGTTATTTGTGGCCGCACACGTTGTCTAGTAATTTCTACAAGACCAAATCTACTAGGGGCCAAAATTTTATGTTTTGCACGATCCTCCTTCATGTGATCTCTTAGAGTGTCTGTTAATTTTTTTCTATTCTCTGCGACATGCATATCTATAAAATCAACCACAATAAT
>NZUB01000054.1 GCA_002696965.1 Flavobacteriales bacterium
GATATTTATAAATTAGTTAAGTTCGAATTTAATTAAATAGATTATAAATCAATATGAATTAAATGGATTTTTTACCCAAAGAAATACTCGCATATTGTCACAATATGACTTCTAATAATGAATTATTAGAAGAATTAGATAGAGAAACAAATTATAAAATCTTAATGCCTAGAATGTTGAGTGGAAAGTTAGTGGGTCAAATTCTAAAGTTTATTAGCAATATAAAACAACCAAAATATATTCTAGAAGTTGGAACATACACTGGGTATTCTGCTATATGCTTGGCTGATGGATTGAAAAAAAATGGTGAGTTACATACAATTGAAATAAATCAAGAATTAGAAACATTTTGTAAAACATATTTTCAAAAAGCTGGATTAGAAGATAAAATTAAATTATATATAGGAAATGCATTAGAATTAATTCCAACTTTAAATTATAAATATGATATAATATTTATTGATGCAGACAAGAAAAATTATTGCAAATATTATGAGCTGGCTATAAATAAATTAAAAAAAGGTGGCTGTATTATTATTGACAATGTCCTTTGGAGTGGCAAAGTAACAAAAGTGACTAAAAAAAATGATTTGGAAACAAGTGAAATAAAAAAACTAAACTTATTAATAAAAAATGATTCCAGAGTACGAAATACTCTTTTACCTATTAGAGATGGAATTATGATTTGTGAACTATTATAACCTTTTTGAAAAAAAATATAAAACACCACAGCATAGAGAAATACTAAACACAATATTAAGAATTGCGTAAAATACATATCCATCTTTGATCAGATTAAGGGTTTCAAAACTAAACGCAGAAAAAGTACTTAATCCTCCGCATAACCCCACTAACAATAATAAGCTCCAATCCTTGTTTAAGTCAAAATATGCGACAGAAGATATAACTAACCCATAAATTATGCAACTGACTAAATTCACAAGAAATGTTGCCATAGGAAAAGTATATTGCAAAAAAAACGAAGACATCAAATATCTAAGTATACTTCCTATACCCCCACCTAAAAAAACATATAATAATTTCATTTATAATTGCTTATATAATTAAATACTCTGTATATAACATGGGCAATTATGAAGCCCAATAAAGCACCAAAAAAAACATCTAATGGAAAATGTTTACCTAAATAAATCCTACTATAAGAGACTAAAAACAACCAAGTTATTAACCCATAAGTTAATAAATTATTCCTTTGTTTTAAGTGTACTAAAAAAAATGAAATAATAGCAGTAGAATTAGCAGCATGTCCAGACACAAAACCATACATCCCCCCCTTATCCACTACAATTCTACTTAAATGTGCAATTTCAGGATCCCAACATGGTCTTAAACGCATAAATATATTTTTGAAACAATGAAGATGTATTAAGTCAGTTATGCCAAAACACATTAATATAAATAATACTGTATAGATAAACTTACTGCCATCTTGACGATAAAGATAAAACAAAATTAAAGGAGCAATAATAAAACACATCCACATTTTATTAGAAATAAACACCCAGATAAAATCCCAATTTTCAGATCCTAAATTATTTAAAAAAAGAAATAGTTTTTTGTCTAAATAAATTATCTTTTCAATCATTTTTTTCAATTAAAATTTTCCAAATTTCATCCTTTAGAGCAGTTAAACCTATATTATTTAAGGATGATATAAATAGATGTTTAATAGTTAGAGAACTTGAAATACTTTGTTGAATTTCATCATTAATTAAATCTGATTTTGTTATTACTAACAATCTATTCTTATCTAATAATTCGGGATTATATTTTGTTAATTCTTTAAGTAAAATATTATATACTTTCATAATATTATTACTACTAGCAGGTATCATAAATAACAAGCATGTATTTCTTTCAATATGTCGCAAAAAACGATGTCCTAAGCCCTTACCCTCACTAGCTCCCTCAATTATGCCAGGTATATCAGCCATTACAAAGGATTGCATATCACGATACTGTACTATACCCAAATTAGGATTTAATGTAGTAAATTCATAGTCGGCTATTTTAGGTTTTGCTGCGGTAACAACAGATAACAAAGTAGATTTTCCCGCATTTGGAAACCCTACTAATCCAACATCAGCTAATACTTTTAATTCTAAAACTACGGATGCTTCTACTCCTGTTTGACCAGGTTGTGCATAGCGAGGACTTTGTCGTACAGAGTTTTTGAAGTGCACATTACCTCTCCCACCTAAACCACCTTGCAATAAAACATATTCTTCTTTGTCACTTGTAATCTCAGATAAATATTGATTTGTTTCAATATTTTTTATAATTGTTCCAATAGGAACATCAATATAAATATCTTTCCCACTAGAACCTGTACTAGTATTTTTACCACCATCACCACCATGACCAGCTTTTATATGCTTTGTGAATTTTAGATGTAATAAAGTCCAGAGATTCCTATTGCCCCTAACAATTATATGCCCTCCACGACCACCATCTCCTCCATCAGGACCTCCTTTGGGTTGAATTCGAGATCTGAAAAAATGAGCAGATCCTTTACCACCATTTCCTGATTTACAGTAAATTTTTACGTAATCGACAAAATTATTTTTTGAATTTTTCACTAAATAAATAACTAATAATTAGATACGATGGAATTTATATCATTAAATATAAGGGAAACATCTCTTTCTCCATCTATTGAAAAAAATGAATTATTTAACTTCTCTAAATAATAAGATTTTAAAATAGATGTTTGTTGGTTATATACTTGAATACGATTTAAAATCACATCTTTATTTTGATCATCTTTTCTCCCACTACTAATACCTCTTTTTAATAACCTTGCAACTAATTCATCTTCTGAAACTTCTAGAGACAATACCATATCTAAGCTAAGATCCTTTTTTTTAAATAAAGCGTCAAAAGCATGCGCTTGATCAATAGTTCTCGGAAAACCATCAAAAATAAACCCCTTAGACTGTGGGAACTTTTCGAGTTCACTTGATAATAAATCAATTGTCACTTCATCTGGAACTAATTGGCCACTATCCATATATTTAGCAGCTAATTTACCTAGATTTGTAGAATTTTTAATATTATTTCTAAACACATCTCCTGTAGAAATATGATTTAATTTCAATTCACTCATTAACAACTCTGCCTGCGTACCTTTACCAGAACCTGGTGGGCCAAATAAAATAATATTTTTCATTTTTAATTATTTAAAGTATTTGTTTATATATATTTTTTAAACCTCTACCAGCTTGGTTATAATCCATTCCATATCCAACAACAAATTCATCCCCAATATGGAAGCCAATATATTTTGGTTTATTTTGATATTTGTATTTTGATTTCTTAAATAATAAAGTTACACATTCTACACTTAGTGCACCGTTATCAAGTAACTCATCCTTTAAAAAATTTAACGTTAATCCACTATCTACAATATCTTCAATGATAACAATAGATTTATTTTTTACAACACTATAATCACAATGATCTATAAAAACATTGCCTGTACTTTTCAAACCATCATAAGAATGAGCTTTAATTGACATAGATTCAATTTTAGAATCTAAATAACTTAATAATTGATTAGCAAATACCACAGCACCATTTAATACAATGATAAAAAGAGGCCAATCATTTTTATATTTAATTTGCAATTGTTGTGAAATTTCAAAAATTCTTTTAAGAATCGTTTTTTGAGTAATCAGAATTTCAAAATTTAATCCACCTATATTAATTTTTTTCATCAATATTTTAAAATTAGAAATAAATAGATTAAAACTCGCTATTTTTTTTACACAAAAAGAGTAAATTTGATTCTAATTAAAAATTTTATTTAAATAAACTATATAAAAATATGAAACCACTAGTAAGTATAATAATGGGAAGCACCTCCGACTGGCCAATAATGAAAAAAGCAGCATTATTTTTTGAAGAAATGGAAATTCCATTTGAGGTTAATGCATTATCCGCACATAGAACACCGGAAGAAGTTGAAACTTTTGCAAAAAATGCGGATAAAAATGGTATCAAAGTAATTATAGCAGGAGCAGGTATGGCAGCACATTTACCAGGTGTAGTTGCAGCTATGACTCCAATCCCTGTAATTGGTGTGCCTATAAAAGCTTCACTAGATGGTCTAGACTCATTATTAGCAATTGTTCAAATGCCTCCAGGCATACCTGTTGCTACAGTTGCAATAAATGGCGCCTTAAATGCCGGTATATTATGTGCACAAATGATTGCAACAGGCGACTCAAGTATCTTTACTAAAACTATTGAATACAAAGAGAATTTAAAAAAGAAGATTGTAAAAGCAAATCAAGATTTACAACAAGAAAAATTCAAATTTAGAACAAATTAACTTAAACCTGCTTTAAATAATTTTATTGCAATTGCTAATAAAATAATTCCAAATACTCGTCTTAAAATATTAATACCTGAAACCCCTAAAAGTTTCTCAATTTTGGTGGTGGTTTTTAAAACAATATAAACGAATAATAAATTTAGCACTATTCCAATAGTAATTTCGGTATAGGAAAAAGTTTCAATAGCTCGTAAAGACAAAATTGTTGTGAGAGTACCAGCACCAGCAATTAAAGGAAAAGCAACTGGAACAATTGTTCCAGAATTATCATGTTCATTAGACTTAAACAGTTCAATATTCAAGATCATTTCAAGCGCTAATAAAAAAATTACAATTGCGCCTGCCATGGAAAAAGATTGCACATCTATTCCTATAAGATGTAATAAGTTTTCACCAATAAATAAAAAGGCCATCATAATACAAAAAGAAACAAACGTTGCCTTAAGAGANTTAATGNCGCCATTTTTTTGTCGTAAACTTATNATCAAAGGNAATGCACCTAGNATATCAACAACCGCAAATAAAGTTAATGTTATAGTTAAAATGTCATTAACACTCATAAAAATTTATTTTTCATAATTAATACTTATTCCAAATTTAGCTAAATCATTGTAAAAATCAGGATAGGACTTGTTAATAACATTCGGATTATGAATTCTTAATTGATAACCAAGTAAAGCTAGTGGTGACAAACAAAGTGCAATTCGATGATCACCATATGTATTTATATCTATTCTTTTTTGATGAATAACTAATCTATTAGGCTTTATAATTATTTTGTTATTATTTTCAATACTAACTAAACAATTAAACTTAGAAAATTCTTTATAGATAGATGTTATTCTATTACTTTCTTTGTAGGGCAATGTATCTAATCCTGACGCATATAAATCTACTTTTAATCCTAAACAAACTACAAAAGCAGTTAATGCAAAATCAGGGTTATTAGAAAAATCCCACTCAACCTTAAAAGGAATAGTATTATTAACCTTTGTAAGAGTCACAGAACTTTCATGAAATTTAGACTGAATACCAAACAATGAGAAAAAAGAAATTAAAGAACAATCTGGCTGAATACTATTTTTATATAAAACCGAAATAGTAACTGCATCTAAGTTAGAGAACAAAAAAGATAAATATAAATAAGAAGCTGATGTCCAATCTGATTCTATCAAAACAACGGGTTTTACATATTTAGATTCAGGCACATGTAAAATACAATCATTTTTTTCAACTTGCACTCCACATTTGCGCATCATAGAAAGTGTCATATTTACATATGATTGTGAAAGCATATTATCATATATATTTAATCTAATACCATCTTTTAAATATGGTGCAATAAGCAATAATGAAGATAGAAATTGACTAGTATATGCAAATTTAATAGTAACATCCCCACCCTTAATTTCTCCAGACTGGACTAGTATCTTGTTTTCTTGTTTAATAATATTTGCTCCCAAAGAATTTAAATAGCTAATTAACAACTCTATTGGTCTGTTAAATAAGTACTTATCACCCGTTAGGACAACGGATTTATTACTCATGGCATAAAACGAAAGTAAAAACCTTAGAGAAGTGCCTGAATTAAATACATTTTTAACTTTTTTTTCTGAATTAAGACAATTATTTAAAATAGTTGTATCTAAAGAATTAGATAAATTCTCGATAGAACTATTATCATCCATCAAACTATTAATAATTAATGCTCTCTGACTCATACTCTTGGATCCAGAAAGAGTAAAATTAGAACAACTAGCTGTAGTTTGTGACAAACTTAATGTTATACTTGACATAAATTGTGATAAAAATTTAATGAAGATAAAATTTCTTGTTCAGAAACAGAACAATTAACAACAGAGCTACCAATAGATTTAATTAATGTGAAATTATAATTTTGATCAATATTTTTTTTGTCTTTTTTAATAAAATCTATTATTTGCATATTATCTAAGAATGATAAATCTTGATACGTAAACAAACCTAATATACATGTCACAATATCATTTAACTGCTTTTCAGGAAAAGCAAATAATTTATGTGAAATAAATGACTCACAAATTAAACCAATAACTAAAGCATGACCGTGTGAGATATATAGCCCCTTAACTAAAAAACAACTTTCAATAGCATGCGAAACCGTATGACCAAAGTTTAATTTTCTTCTTATATTTTCATCATAAAAATCACTCTTAACAATATTCACTTTTATTTTAATACATCTTAAAATAATTTCTGGTAATTTAATTTTAGTAATATTTTTCAAACTAATACTTTGCCAAAATAATTTATCATAAATTAATCCATATTTCAATATTTCAGCATATGCAGATAATAAATGGAGATGTGGTAATGAATCGTTAAATGGAAAATGTATAAAAATTGCTGCTGGATTGCTAAAAAGACCGATTTGATTTTTATAGTTATCAAAATTTACAGCCACCTTACCACCTATTGCAGCATCAACTTGCGACATTAAAGTAGTAGGTATATTAATAAACTGAATACCCCTTTTAATTATAGAAGCCGTAAAGCCTCCTAAATCACAAACAACGCCCCCTCCTAAATTAATAATCAAACTTTTTCGATCCACCTCATGAATTAATAACGACTTACAAACTAATTGCACATTATGTATGGTTTTAGCAGACTCCCCATTTGCTAATTCGATGAAATGTGCGTTTTTTAAAGTAGGCACCGCCATTAATAAAATTGGCAAACAATACTTTTTTGAGTTTTTATCTAATAGAATAAAAATTTTTGTTGGACATAAATTCTCAATAAAATCTGTCAAATAAATTAGAGATTTATTACCTAAATAAATCGAAGTACCATTAAGTTTAATTGTATTAATCATTTAATTGTTAAGAATAATGTATTTTTTAAAATATAAATACTAAATTAACGCCGATATGATATTTAGTAATAAATATATAGATTACACAACAAAATCAAAAAGAGAATTATATGAAACTTTATTACTGTTTAAACTATTATCTAACTCCCATCTAGTATATATAGGGAAATATCTGCTAAAATTTTCTATTAAAATTAAATTACCTATTTCAAATCTTATCAAAAAAACCATTTTTAAACATTTTTGTGGTGGAGAAAATATTATTGAATCACAAAAAAAAATCAGAGAACTAGGAAAACACAATATAAAAACGATACTTGATTATTCGGTGGAAGGACAAAACCATGTAAATAACTTAGAGCAAGTTTATCAGGAAATAATGAACAATCTAGATGTAGCTCAAAATAATACTTTAATACCATTTTGTGTATTTAAGATTACAGGTATATCACGTTTTGAATTATTAACCAAAATAAGTGCTAAAATCCCATTAAACACACAAGAAAACAATGAATTAAAAATATTAAAAAATAGATTAAATAAAATATGTTCTAAAGCCCAGGAAGTGAATAAACCCATTTTAATAGATGCTGAAGAAAGTTGGATTCAAAATGCTATTGACGACTTAGTAGAAGCATTAATGATAAGATTTAACAAAAAGACTGTACTTGTTTACAACACCATTCAGTTTTACAGATGGGATAAGTTAAAATACATGAAAAAGCTACATGAAACTGGTAAAAGTAGAAATTTTAAAATAGGTGTTAAAATTGTTAGAGGGGCATATATGGAAAAAGAACGATTTAGAGCTCAACAAAAAAACTACAAATCTCCTATACATAAAGATAAATTAGCTTGTGATCATGATTTTAATAAGGCAAGTAAATATTGTTTAGACCACCTCAATGATATATCAGTATGCTTTGGCACACATAATGAGCAAAGCACAAAATATATATTAGAATTAATGCAAAAATATAATATAGATAATAGTGATAAGCGAATTTACTTTTCCCAATTATTAGGTATGAGTGACAATATAAGTTTTTATTTAGCACATTTTAATTATAATGTTGCAAAATATGTTCCATATGGGCCTGTTAAATATGTAATCCCTTATCTTATTAGAAGAGCTGAAGAAAACTCATCAATTGGTAGCCAAACAGATGGTGAAATAAAAAGAATTAAACAAGCAATTAAGAATAATTAATTACATTGTTTACATTCAGTATCTTCAATGACAAAATCTATTACGTCAAAAGAATCATTACAATTAGTAATGACTAAGTTTACCGAATTATTTTTAAGATGATATGTTTTACAAACTGTGTTTCTAATTTGACTTTTTTTAAAATCTACTTTAGATTCAATAATATATTTGCGTAAAAATAATGAATCAATACCATAACAATGCATTTTACATTTCACATAATCTGATAGACCTATATTCTTTTTTAGAATGTGATTAACTACTCTAGCATTAGGTAGATAATTAAATGTAATTGGTTGTTGACGGAATTTCAAAGAAAACCACAGAATAAATACTCCTAGTATTATGCCAAAGAAATAAAAAAATAATCTACTATTAAATCCCACAACTATAATGGTTGATATGGTAGATTAAACCAATCAGCAATACCTTTGTTAACTAATTTACCATTAATAATATATGCTCCTTGGCCAATATTAGGATTATTGTAAATAAGTTGATTAACTCCTCCATAATCACCAATTTCTAACAATAAGGAAGCAAAAATATTACTTAAAGAAAATGAGGCTGTTCGTGCTACTCTAGAAGGAATATTAGGCACACAATAATGAATCACACCATGCTTAATAAAAGTAGGAGATTTATGAGATGTAATTTCTGACGTTTCTATACACCCCCCCCTGTCAATACTAACATCAATAATAACAGAGCCCGGCTTCATTAATTTAACCATATCTTCTGAAATCAAACATGGAGTTCTACCACTTTTAGTACGAATAGCACCAATCACCACATCAGCACGTCTAACTGCCTTTTCTAATGCTTTTGGATTAATCATATTAGTGTCAATACGAGCATTCAACTTCTCTTGAATTCTTCTTAATTTATATAGTGAATTATCAAAGATCTTAACCGATGCTCCTAAACCCATCGCAGATCTAGCTGCAAATTCTCCCACTGTGCCTGCACCTAAAATCACAATATCTGTTGTACTCACTCCAGCTACCCCGCCCATTAACAACCCTTTCCCGTTATTTAAATTACTTAAACACTCTGCAGCAATTAACACAGAAGCATTGCCAGCAATTTCACTCATTGACCGCACAACAGGAAAAATACCATCTTCATCTTGAATATAATCATAAGCGATGGCTGTGATTTTTTTCGCCATCAATTGCATGAAAAAATCTGGTTTTTGAATTTTTAATTGCAAAGCAGATATCAAAGTTTGATTTTTTTTCATGAACTTAATTTCATCTTGTGTAGGGGGGGATACCTTTAAAATAATATCTGCTTCATAAACCTCTTGAGATGTTTCAACAATTCTTGCTCCACAATCACTATAATCTTTATCCGAGAAATTAATTACTTTGCCAACTCCACTTTGAACAATTACATTATGATTATTAAGTGTCAATAAATTAACTGCATCAGGTACTAAACCAATTCTTTTTTCTTGCAATAAAACTTCTTTGGGAATCCCAATAGTTAATTTTTTATTATTGGCTTTTAATTCTATCACTTCTTCTTGGGGAAGTGTAAAACCAGCTTCAGAAAAGGATAAAAAATTATCTTCCATAATATGTTATTTTAATAATAATAATTGTCTTGTATTATTTATTTCTTTTAATTTAATATGATGGTAATCGGGAGGTAATAATGACTTAATTAAATCAGGCCATTCAATAAAACAATAACAACCTGAGGAAAAATAAGAATCTACACCTAGCATAATAGCCTCTTTTATATTATTCAATCTATAAAAATCAAAGTGAAAACATTTGTCGCCGTTTGAATTCTCATATTCATTAATAATAGGAAAGGTAGGACTCGAAACTGAATCTATAATTTGTAAATGACTACACATATATTTCACTAATGTCGTTTTACCTGCACCTAAATCACCTTCAATTACAAAAATACGATTATCTGACAAGCTTAACAATTCTAATGCAACTGATGACAAATCATCTAAGTTAGAAATATCATATTTTTCACACATTATCTTTTAGGTTTTAATGACACAATTGGAATAATCATTTCTTCCATTGATACACCACCATGTTGATATGTATTAATGTAATGATGTGCATAATGATTGAAGTTATTTGGATAGACAAAATACTTATTTGGTGCAGCAAAAATAAATGAAGCACTCATATTAGTTTTGGGCAACATAATCTGCTCAGGATCTTCAACATAAAACACATCTTTATTGTCAAATTTTATTTTTCTTCCAGTTTTATATCGTAAGTTACTTGATATACTTTTCTCTCCAATCACCTTGCTAGGCTCCATTACATTCATAGTCCCATGATCGGAAGTAATTATAATATTTACATCATGTTGAGAAAGTTTTTTTAACATGTGAAAAAGAGGAGAGTTTTTAAACCAAGTTAAAGTTAAATCACGATATGCTTTTTCATTATTAGTTAATTCTTTAATCATCCTCATATCTGTTTTAGCATGTGATAAAATATCTACAAAATTATATATTATAACATTTAGTGATTTTGTAAGAAACTCATTTAATCTATTAACCATTTTTTGACCATGTTCTAAATTAAAAACTTTATTAAACGATATGTTTTGTGAACATGATAATTTTTTCAATTGTTCTAACAATAAATCTTTTTCATGTAAATTTTTTCCGCCCTCATCATTATCATCTAACCACATACTAGGAAAATCTTTTTTAATTTCACCAGGCATCAAACCCGAAAAAATAGCATTTCTAGCATATTGTGTTGAAGTTGGTAAAATACTACAATATGTATTTTCATGGATTAAAAAATATGATGACAACAAAGGTTTTATTATTTCCCACTGATCTAATCTTAGATTATCTATCAATAATAGAAAAGTACAAGAATTATTAGATATACTAGGATATACATGTTTTTGAAAAATATCATGGGACATCATGACTTTATCTGCATTATTTTTTTGTACTATATCATAATAACTTTTTTTGATATATTTAAAAAAAGCACTATTAGCTTCTTTTTTCTGATTCAATAAAATATCCAGCATATTATTATCTTCCAATGAATCCAATTGTAACTCCCAATAAATAATTCGTTTATAAATTCTTACCCAATCTTCAAATGATTGAACCTCATTAATCATAGTGCCAATTGATAAAAACTCTTTACGATAATCTGAATTGGTTTTATTAGTAACTAATTCAGAGAATTTTAAGTGTTTCTTGATTGACAAAAGTATTTGATTAGGATTAACCGGTTTTATTAGATAATCTGATATCTTAGAACCTATAGCATCTTCCATAATATGCTCTTGTTCATTTTTTGTAATCATAATCACAGGAGCATTAGTGATTTCTTTTAATTTAGACAAAGTATCTAGCCCACTTAATCCAGGCATATTTTCATCTAAAAATATTAAATCATATGGAGTCTCTAAAACCATATCTATAGCATCATATCCATTCGAAATAGTATTGACAGAAA
>NZUB01000055.1 GCA_002696965.1 Flavobacteriales bacterium
CTAAAACACTCTTGTTTTTTATCATCATCATGATATATTTTTAAACCAGTCCATTTGACATGACACTTAATGCCAAAATGATTATTAGATTCTAACGCTAATCGACTTGTTCCACTAGCAGATTCTAAAATACCCTGTGCTAAAGTGATACTAGCAGGTATATTATAAAGATGCATTTCATTGATGGCAAGATCCTTAAATTGTTTTATGTAGTCTCTGGGGTTTTGAGAAAAACAAAAACTATAGAAAAAAATTATTAGAAATAAGAATTTTATTTTCATTTATAAATTTAAATTAAACCCATTTAATCCTTGTAAACCCCCGCTATGTAACACAATAATACGTGATTTTTTTTCAAAAAAATCGTTTTGAATAAGCTCATAAAGATTATAAAATAATTTTCCCATATAAATTACATCTAGTTTAATACTATTGTCACGATTAAATTGACGAATAAATTTAATTAAATTACCATTAATCTTACCATATCCTCCAAAATGTTTATCTGGTAAAATGCTCCAATTATGATGCAAAACAGAGGAACAGTATTTTAAAATACTTTTTTTTTGTTCTGCCACTTTAGGGAATGGAGCAAAGCCAAGAAAATGAGACTGATTGTTTAAAGATCTAATAATACCTGAAGAAGTACAACCCGTACCTACAGCACAACAAAAATAATCAAAATCAAATGAAATCTCTTTAACTATTTCTTGACAACCTAGAACTCCAAAATCATTATTTCCCCCCTCAGGTATAGTGTAAAAATCCCCATGTATTTTTTGAATATCAATTAATAGCTGATTATTATATTTATTTTTTTGATAACTTAATCTGTCTAAAAAAAATAGTTTCATATTATTTTCTAGACAATAAGACAAAGTAGAATTCAACGTCCTTGCTTTATTACCTCTAACAACCCCGATTGATCTAAAACCCATCATTTTAGCTGCATAACTAAGAGCATGTAAATGATTTGAATATGCACCACCAAAACTTAAAATTGTACTAAACCCTCTATTTGAAGCTTCTTGAAAATTATATTTTAATTTTCTCCATTTATTACCTGAGATAATATTATGAATCAAATCATCTCTCTTCACAAATAATTCTATTTCTTTTTCCTCTAAAAAAGAACTATTTATCTTGCTAATAATGCTGGGAATATTTAAATTCAATATATTTAATATTATATTAATACTTCATCTTAACAAAGATAATTATATTAATACTTCATCTTAACAAAGATAAACTATGTCAATAAATCGACTAAGATATTTATTATTATTACTTTCTTCATCTATTATTCTAAGCAGTTGCTCTAAAGAAACATGTTATAATTGCGCTACTTATGACATGTTAACATTTGATGGTAATCTACAAAATATTAAAGACTCTGTTTTTTGTTGTGTAAATGATGATACATGGGAAGAAATTTCGTGGGGTGAACTTATTACTCCTTCTGAGGACTTAGATTACAATGGAATTCCAGATAGTTATCAAGAAGTACATGAATTGGAGGGAGCTAATTTATCTACAATTGATTTAAGCATATATACCACTGGGATTCGAATAGTAGAAAATACTGATCTTGATGGAGATGGAATTTTAAATCAAAATGACACAGATATAGATAATGATGGTATACCTAATTATAAGGATACTAGTCCTTATGGTACGTTTGACAACTATATGATAGAATATATAGTCTGTACTGAAATACCTTAATAATATCATTGTGCAATGAAAAAACCAAAAGTTTTGAAAAATTTACAAATTGAAGACTATTACCTATCTAAAGAGGGATATGTAGTATTTACTGAAAAATATCACTTAAAAAGGGGTTATTGTTGTCAATCTAATTGTATGCATTGTCCATATTCAAGAAAAAATTTATGAAAAAAAATATATTTTTTAAAATTATCAAAGAAGGTATTCCGAATAAACTACCTAGAAAACAAAAACTAAATAAAAAGTTAAATCATGCACCTTCACAAACACATAACTTATCTAGGGAAGAAATAAAATTAGCACTACAAAATGCTCTCAGATATTTCCCGCAAAATAAACACCAAATTTTAATTAAAGAATTCAAAAAAGAATTAAATGATTTTGGAAAAATCTATATGTATCGTTTTAAACCTAGATATAATATAGTTGCTCGTAGCATTCATGATTTTCCTCACAAATCAAAACAAGCAGCAGCTATCATGTTAATGATTTGTAATAATCTTGATAATAAAGTAGCTCAACATCCAGATGAATTAATAACGTATGGTGGTAATGGTTCCGTTTTTCAAAATTGGGCTCAATATTTATTAACCATGCAATATTTAGCTGAAATGACTAATGAGCAAACACTAGTATTATATTCAGGTCACCCCTTAGGCTTATTCCCATCAAATAAAAATGCACCAAGAGTGGTAGTAACAAATGGAATGATGATACCTAATTATTCTCAAGCCAAAGATTACAATAAATTTAATGCCCTCGGCATAACACAATATGGCCAAATGACAGCAGGATCCTTTATGTATATAGGACCGCAAGGAATTGTACATGGTACAACAATAACTATTTTAAATGCTAGTCGAATGTTGAATAATCAATCTAACAATATCAAACTATTCCTTTCATCTGGTCTTGGTGGCATGAGTGGAGCACAACCAAAAGCTGCTAAAATTGCTGGCTTAATTAGTGTCACTGTTGAAGTCAATAAGAAAGCTATTGAAAAAAGATTGGAACAAGGATGGATTGATGAAATGGTGGTTGATATTGATAAATTAGTCACAAGAATTCGAAAAGCTAGAAAAGAAAAAGAAAATACTGCAATTGGATTTTTAGGCAATATCATTGATGTTTGGGAAAAACTATATAAAGAAAAGATCTTTGTTGATATTGGATCTGATCAAACTTCTCTACACAATCCTTTTCAAGGGGGATATTATCCTAATGAAATTTCATTTAGTGAAGCTAATAAAATGATTAAAAATGATCCATCTAATTTTAAAAAACTAGTACAAAAAGCATTAAGAAAACACGTCAAGATAATCAACAAACATGTGAAAAAAGGCACATATTTCTTTGATTATGGAAATGCTTTTTTACTGGAAGCTAAACGTGCTAAAGCAAATATTACCAATTCTAATGGTAATTTCATCTATCCATCTTATGTGCAAGATATTATGGGTCCCTTATGTTTTGACTATGGTTTTGGGCCCTTTAGATGGATTTGTACATCCAACAAAAAAACTGACTTAGATAAAACGGATAAAATTGCACAAAAAGTTTTAGAGAAACTAATACAATCCGCAGATAGCGAAATCCGTGTCCAAATGCAAGACAATATTGATTGGATAAAAGCTGCAAAAAAGAATAAATTAGTTGTAGGCTCTAAGGCAAGAATTTTATATGCAAATAGTGACGGCCGAATTGCTATTGCACAAGCATTTAACAAAGCTATCAAAAAAGGAGAAATTGGATCAATTATAATTGGACGTGACCACCATGGTGTTTCAGGTACCGACTCGCCCTATAGAGAAACATCTAATATATATGATGGTTCTCAATTTACTGCAGATATGGCAATCCAAAATGTAATTGGAGATAGTTTTAGAGGTGCCACTTGGGTTTCCATACATAATGGAGGAGGTGTTGGATGGGGTGAAGTAATCAATGGAGGATTTGGTTTATTATTAGACGGAAGCACACAATCTGAAAAAAACTTAAAAAGCATGTTACATTGGGATGTTAATAATGGTATTGCTAGACGTTCTTGGGCAAGAAATAAAGGAGCAATTCAAGCAATAAAAACTGCTATGAAAAAAGAAAAACTTCTTAAAATAACACTACCTAATATTGTGAAACAAGATTTAATTAACAGGATTTAAGTTGTTCTTTTAAAGAAAAAAACAACTTATTTACACCCGATACTTTATCCCCAGAAGCAACCGCAAAAAATGGCTGGCCACCACCCTTTGCATTAATATAATCTCCAACCTGATTAATAATAGTGGCAGCATTCATGTTTTTTGACTCAACCAACATTTTACTTATAGCAATATTTAAAATAATTTTATTTTTCCATTGTGTAGTTAAAGCTAAAAACATATTATCATACTTTTCAATTAATTGAAAACAAATATTTTTCATAATAGCAGGATCAACTTCTAATTCCAAAAGCAACAATTTAAAACCATGAAAATTAATTATCTGACCTGATAGACTTTGTGTTAAATTGTCTAAATGAGACTTTTTAACTTTATCGTTCAAAAGATTTAATTCTTTGTTCTCACGAATCATTTTTGTTAATGAATTAATTACATTATCTGTATTCTTCAATAATCCTTGAACCTCTAAAAGCGTACTAAGCTTAGTATTAACAAAACTTATAGCTCCACTACTAGTAACAGCCTCAATTCTTCTAACTCCTGCAGCAATAGAAGATTCAGAGATGATTTTAAACAATCCTATTTCAGAAGTATTATTCACATGCGTACCACCACATAATTCAATAGAATTACCAAATTGAATAACCCGCACATTATNACCATACTTTTCTCCAAATAAAGCNATNGCTCCCATATCNTTTGANTNTTGAAGACTTAATTCTCTATATTCTTTTAAATCAANACCTTCNATAATAAACCTATTTATTTTTNCTTCAATTTGTAATAATTGATCTGAACTCAACTTTTCAAAATGAGAAAAGTCAAANCGCAAATAATCTGAATCNACATAAGANCCCTTTTGTTCAACATGATNACCTAATANTTGTNTTAATTCATAATGCAATANATGAGTAGCAGAATGNTTACGTGTTGTTAATTTTCTTTTTTCATCATCTGGAATTAAAGTATATTCTTCTGATTTTAATTGATCAGTTATTGAACCTATAACATGAATAATAACATTATTTTCCCTTTTTGTGTCTAATACCTTGATGTCATTTTCAGGTACACATTGCTCAGTATTAGTAATAGTTCCAGAATCTCCAACTTGACCACCACCTTCTGGATAAAATGGAGTTTTATTAAATACGATGTGATATCTATCCTTATTTTTAAATTTTACTTTTCTATATTTAACAATTTTACCAATATCTATTTTACTATCATAACCTACAAAACCCTCTATTGGCACATCATTCACATGAATCCAATCACCTAAATTTAATTCAGAGGCTAATCTAGAACGTGATTTTTGTTTTTGCATTTCTACATCAAATTCAGACTGATTATATGATAAACCTTTTTCTTTTAAGATTAAAGCTGTTAAATCAGGTGGAAAACCATAAGTGTCATATAAAACAAAAACATCTTTTCCTGACATATTTTTACTAGAATCTAAATTATTGATTGAGTCGGTAATTAATTCCAAACCTTTACCTAAAGTCTTTAAAAATAATTTTTCTTCCTGTTCAATAACATTTTTAATAAGTACTTTCTGATTAAATAATTCCGGAAAAAAATCTATAAATTGTTTAGATAGTAAATCAACTAAATTATATAAAAATGGGGTTGTAAAACCTAGATAATTATAACCATATCTTACGGCTCTTCTTAAAATCCTTCTGACTACATAACCCGCTCCTGTATTAGCTGGCAATTGACCGTCTGCAATTGAAAAAACAATCGCTCTTATATGATCGACAATTACACGAATTGCAATGTCCTTACTTGCATGTGTACCATAAGCAATACCTGAAAGATCCGAAACACGAGTAATTAAATTATGAAAAATATCTGTATCATACGTAGATTGCTTATTTTGCATCACCATACACAACCTTTCAAAACCCATCCCAGTATCTACATGTTTTTTAGGCAATAATTCTAAACTACCATTTTGTTTTCTATTAAATTCAATAAAAACAATATTCCAAATTTCAATCACTTGTGGATGATCTTGATTCACTAAATCTTTAGCATTTATTTTTTTTTGTTCTTTTGCAGATCTTAAATCAATATGAATCTCGGTAGAAGGCCCGCAAGGACCTATTTGCCCCATCTCCCAAAAATTATCTTTTTTAATTCCTGGTATAATTTTATTATCATTTAAAAAATTTTGCCAAATATTTTTTGTTTCTAAATCCGAATCTAATTTCTCTTTTTTATCTCCCTGAAAATATGTAACATATAATCGATCAGTGGGTATTTGTAATTCTTCTGTTAAAAATCGCCAGGCTAATTGTATAGCTTCCTGTTTGAAATAATCCCCAAAAGACCAGTTGCCCAGCATTTCAAACATGGTATGATGATATGTATCATGCCCCACCTCCTCTAAGTCATTGTGTTTACCTGATACACGTAAGCATTTTTGACTATTAACCACTTTTGAATCTGTAATAACTTGATTACCTAAAAAATAATCTTTAAACTGATTCATCCCAGCATTAACAAACAAAAGAGTAGGATCATTTTTAAGAACTATAGGTGAAGATGGTATAAATACATGCTCTTTCGATTTGAAAAAATCAATAAATTTTTTTCTTAATTCTATAGACTTCATGTTTAAACAGATTGGAGAACAAATTTAAACTTATTTAACAATAAATTCATTAAAAATAATTCCATAAATTTACAAACTATTTATGTTACAACTAAACTAATTTTAGTTATTAGGTATGATTAATAAAAAATCAACATATTACTACGATGAAAAAAGTTTAAGCTATAAAGAAATTAAATCAAATGAGATTTGGGGATTTACAGTGTTCAAATATCTCATGAGCTCATTAATTATAGCGTCTTTTATTACTTTTCTATTTATTTCATTTGTAGATTCACCAAAAGAAAAAAAACTAAAAAGAGAAATCTCTAATTTAGAATTACAATATAAATCCATTCAACAGCAACTAGTAAATACTGAATTAGTATTGGATAACATCCAACAACGTGACGATAATATCTATCGAATGATTTTCGGTATTGACCCAATAGATAGTTCTATAAGAAAAGCAGGATTTGGAGGAGCAAACCGTTATAAACAATATGAAGGCTATAGTTATTCCGATTTAGTTATTGAGACAAGAAAAAATATTGACAAACTAAAAAAACAATTATTTATTCAATCAAAATCGTTTGATGAAGTCATTGATTTAGCAAAAAACAAGGCAGAAATGTTAGCTAGTATACCTGCAATACAACCAATATCTAATGATAATTTAAATAGAATGGCCTCTGGATTTGGAATGAGAATAGACCCTATATATAAAACAAAAAAATTCCATTATGGAATGGATTTTTCGGCCCCCATAGGCACACCAATATATGCTACCGGAAATGGAGTTGTAGAAAAAATAAAGAGATCACGAAGTAAAAAAGATTATGGGAACTATATTTTAATTAATCATGGTTATGATTATCAGAGCTTTTATGCTCACTTAGACAAGGTGTTAGTGAGTAAAGGTCAAAAAGTTAATAGGGGAGATTTAATTGGTCATGTAGGAAATACAGGGAAATCAACCGCACCGCATTTGCATTACGAGATTCGCTATAAAAAACAAAAGATAAATCCTGTGAATTTTTATCATAGCGACTTAACCCCTGAAGAATACGAACAAATGTTAAATATTGCATCTCAAGAAAATCAATCATTTGACTAAATGGATTTAAAAGACCAAAAACTATATTACTCAATTGGTGAAATTGCTAAACAGTTAAATGTAAATAACTCTCTAATTAGATTTTGGGAAAAAGAATTTGATATTATAAGACCTAAAAAAAATTCGAGAGGCAATCGCATTTTTACAAAAAATGATGTAAAAAATATAATGCTTATACACCATCTATTAAAAGAAAAGAAGTTTACTATTGCAGGTGCCAAAAAGAAAATACGGGAAAATAAGCATGGAATAAAAAAAAATTATGAAATAATTCAAAATTTGAAAAAAATCAGAACGCAATTAGTTGATATAAGAGACGAATTAAAATAAACGATATGTATATAACTAGACGAGAACGATTTTCTGCTTCACACAGACTAATCAACAAAGAAATAAGTCCAGAAGAAAATAAAAAATTGTTTGGAAAATGCTATAACCCACATGGCCATAATTATGAAATTTTTATAACTATTTCGGGCGAAATTAATGAAGCATCAGGCATGATAGTTGACTTAAAAGACTTAAAAAAAATCATTAATGACAAAATAATTATTAAAATTGATCATAATTCATTAAATGAAGTAGATTTTATGAAAAACAAAATCCCAACTACTGAAAATTTATGTATTCAAATTTGGCACGAACTTAAGAAGCCTATCCAATCATTAGGTGGAAAACTATATAAAATACGAATTAATGAAACTGAAAATAATTATTTTGAATATTTTGGCTAATAATTAAGACTATAATGAGCAATAAAGACAAAACATATGATTTAAATTACAAACCAACCAAAGAGGAAATAAAAAAATTTCCTGATATCCAGAATGGACCTAAAGCACTCATTCTAGGTGCATCAGTTGGAATTCAACAAGTTGGAACTCATAATTTTAGACTACCTTTAAATTATAAAAAAAGAAATGGGGAGATACTAGAATTAGAAACAAGAATCACCGGAACAGTATCTTTAGATGCATATAAAAAGGGAATTAATATGTCTCGAATTATAAGATCTTTTTACGATTATAAAGATGATCTTATTTTTGAAAAGCTAAAAGATATTTTATTGAAATATAAAAATGATTTAGATTCATTTGATGCAAAAATTGGATTAAACTTTTCATACCCAATCATGCAACCCTCTTTAAGATCTAACAATCAAGGATATCAATATTATAATGTCTCACTTGAAGGAAGCTTAACTAACGAAGGTGTATTTAAAAAAATTCTACACTTTGATTTTGTATATTCATCCGCTTGTCCATGCTCTTATGAACTAGCTGAATATGCAAAAAAAGAACGCAATAAATTAACAGTATCACATTCACAAAGATCTGTGGCAAGAGTATCAATAGAATTTGACCATATTATGTGGATAGAAGACATACACCAAATTTGTCTAAATGCTCTTCAAACTGAAACACAAGTAATAGTCAAACGAGAAGATGAAATGGCATTTGCTGAACTAAATGGGGCTTATCTGAAATTCGTTGAAGATTCAGCCAGGCTTTTATATGAGAAATTAATTGAAAATAAAAATATTAAGGACTTTAGAGTAATTTGTTCCCATCAAGAGTCACTTCACTCACATGATGCAATTTCTGTTATTTTAGCTCCAAATAGTAATTTTAGTAATGATATTACTCATGAGATCTGGTCCAGTTTAATACACAAATCATAAATTGAAAAAAAGATTTTTTAAATTAACTGTTTAAATAGCTACTATATGAAAGCATATATATTCCCAGGTCAAGGATCCCAATTTCCAGGTATGGGACAAGAATTATACAAAGTAAATAACGAAGCGAGAAACTTATTTCATAAAGCAAATGAAATTTTAAATTTTGACATTGCAAAATTAATGTTTGAAGGTGCTGAGGATGATTTAAAACAAACAAATGTAACACAACCAGCCATATTTATTCATTCCACCATCTTAGCCCACTGTCTTCCAAACTTTCAACCAGACATGGTTGCTGGTCATTCATT
>NZUB01000056.1 GCA_002696965.1 Flavobacteriales bacterium
CCCAGGGCTAATTGGTTGGGAATCGATGCCCGGTGGAGGGACAACAGATTATGCAGTAGATATATTTCATGATGCAATTAAACATGGAGAGTATACATGTTTTTTGTCTAGTGGAAGAACATTACCAATGATGTATATGGATGACGCAATAAAAGCAACAATTGGTATAATGGAAGCTCCATTAGAAAAAATAAAAATTAGAACGTCTTATAATTTATCTTCTTTACATTTTAGCCCTAAAGAAATTGAAGAAGAAATAAAAAAACACTTTAAAAATTTCAAAGTAAAATATGAGCCTGATGAGAGAGATAAATTAGCTAAAGGATGGCCTCAATCAATTGATGACAATTGTGCTAGAAAAGATTGGGGATGGCGACCAAATTTTAATTTATCGCAAATGGTTAGCGATATTGTCTTAAATTTGAAAAATAGATACGAGAAAGAAAAGATTTAAATGCAAGATTTAAAAATACATAATACTCTAACGGGCAATAAGGAGCTCTTTAAACCAATCAATCCAAAGGCTGTTACCATGTATGTTTGTGGGCCCACTGTATATGGTGAGCCACACTTAGGTCATGCTCGGCCAGCTGTTACATTTGATATTTTATTCAGGTATTTAAAATATATGGGTTATAAAGTACGCTACGTTAGAAATATAACTGATGTTGGACATTTATTAAATGATGCTGATGAGGGGGAGGATAAAATAGGAGAAAAAGCAAAAGCCCTGCAACTAGAGCCTATGGAGGTGGCACATTTTTATACAAAAAAATATCACGAATCAATGTTTAAATTAAACGTGGAGAATCCAAGTATAGAGCCGTTAGCATCTGGTCATATTATTGAGCAAATAGAAATGATAAAAAAAATTATTGATAATGGTTTTGGGTATGAAGTAAATGGATCTGTATATTTTGATGTTTTAAAATATAATGATGCTAATAATTATGGCATATTGTCTAGAAGAAAAATAGATGATCTAATGAATAATAGCAGAGATTTAGATGGTCAATTAGATAAAAAAAACTCAGTTGACTTTGCTTTATGGAAAAAAGCTTCACCGGAACATATTATGAGATGGTCTTCACCTTGGGGAGATGGATTCCCTGGATGGCACTTGGAATGCTCAGCAATGAGTTGTAAGTATTTAGGAGAAGAGTTTGATATTCATGGTGGTGGAATGGACTTAGTATTTCCTCACCATGAAGCTGAAATTGCACAATGTTGTGCTGCAAATAAAAAACAAGGAGCTAAATACTGGATGCACAATAATATGATTACTATAGGGGGACAAAAAATGGGGAAATCGCTAGGTAATTTCATAACACTTAATGANTTTTTTAATGGATCACATGACAAATTAGAACAGGCCTATCATCCAATGGTTATCAGGTTTTTTCTTTTACAGGCTCACTATAGAAGNACTGTAGATTTTTCTAATGATGCTCTACAGGCAGCAGAAAAAGGCTTAATCAGGTTGTTTAATGCTATAAAAACATTAAATGACCTTATTCCAAAAGATAAGTCTACCATTGATGTTTCTTCATTTAAATCAAAATGTGATCAAGCTATGAATGATGATTTAAACACCCCTATTGTTTTATCTTATTTATTTGATGCAGTGAAGATTATTAATTCCACTAAAGAGTCTAAATATGATTTGACATCTCAAGATATTGAGCAGTTAAAAACTTTATTTACGAAATATGCTGTCAATATTTTTGGTCTTTGCAATAGTCAAGAAGAAAACTCAGCATCTAACATAGATGGTTTAATGTCATTGATACTGGATGTTAGGACCCAGTTAAAGGCAAGCCAAGATTGGTCTACAGCAGATAANATTCGAGANGGTTTAAATAATTTAAATATTGAAATAAAAGACACAAAANATGGNGCGACTTGGAAATATAGTAATTAGTATTATTGTTTTTTTGNTTTTTTCTTGTAAAAANAANGAAGTCAAATCAACTTCTAAACCTAGTCAAAAAATTGAGGTTACTATCCCAAAATTTAATAAAGACTCTGCATATTTATATATTCAGGATCAAGTTAATTTTGGTCCTCGTGTTCCTAATTCTANGGCACATAGANACTGTGCNAGTTATTTAGTAAATACACTTACTCGATTTGGGGCAGATGTCACTACTCAATCAGATGTTGTTCAACGTTTTGATGGACACAGTATGAATATGACCAATATTATTGCAACATTTAATAAAAATGCTTACAAAAGAGTTTTANTATGTGCACATTGGGATAGCAGATATATAGCTGACAACGATTCTATTGACAATGATATGCCTATTTTAGGAGCTAATGACGGAGGAAGCGGTGTGGGTGTTTTATTGGAAATAGCACGACAAATCCAATCCCAACCTCTATCCATAGGTGTAGATATAATTTTTTTTGATGTTGAAGACCAGGGTGAACCAAATGGTACAATTAACCCAANGCCTCATTCATGGTGTCTCGGATCACAATATTGGTCAAAGAATCCACATGNCACAAATTATTTTGCTGATTATGGNATTCTTTTAGATATGGTTGGAGGTAAAAATGCAAGATTTACAAAAGAGGGCGTTTCTCGGCAATTTGCATCAAGAATTATTGAAAAGGTATGGAGGATTGCTGCCTCCAACGGTTATGCAAATTATTTTGTTTCGGAAAAAACACCACCAATAATTGATGATCATTTATATATTAATAATCTTATACATATCCCAACAATTAACATTGTAGAGTATGATGCAAATACACACAACCGTTTTAATAAACATCATCACAAGCACTCTGATGACATGAATAATATTGATAAGTCAACTTTAAAGGCTGTTGGACAAACTGTTATAGAATTGCTTTATAGTGAAAATTAATTATTCTTTTTTTAAATCCCACAGCCATTGATGGGTTAGTTTTTTTGTTGATATTTTAGTTAAATCTATTTCTGGAGAAAATAAAAGCTGGGGGTTTTTACCCATAAATGCAGTTTGATAATTACAGGTTATTTTAGGATGTTTTATGTTAAATTTTTCTCTAGCTTCTGATTTAATTTTGTTTGCCAAAGGGATGATTAAATCAGGATAATACTTAAGATTGTTATATTGCATTGGAGTTAACATTTTTGATATGTCAACAGAGTATTTTTGTTGCGATAATTTATCACTAATAAAATACTCAATAATTGATTCTTTATACATTATTTTCATTCTCCAAGAAAACCTTTGACCAACACCTGTGTAATCAACATTTCCTTTAAATAATATGTGTCTAAATGGAAGAATTGCTTGGATTATTAAAAATAACAATATAAATTTTTTAATAATATTTGAATTCTCAATAAAATGTTGTTTTTGGTTTTTTAATTTTAAAATATTACGAATTTTATTAGGGTTAATAAATAGAATTAATGTAGAAATCATTAAAAAGGGGAATAATCCAATTTCCCCAATATCACGAAATAAATAAAAATTAATAATATTAAAAGAGATAACAAATATAAAACCAAGTACTCGAGTCTGTTTAAAAATTAATAGAAACCCAATAAATAAATCAAATAACAAACCAGAATAACACATTGCTATTAATAGCCACTTTTGTGTAAAAATTGGATTATTAGTTACTTCATATTTTACTTCTAGAATATGAGTCATAGGCTGTAAGTCAAATAGCCAGTAGGGATTTAATTTATTAATTCCAGAAATACAATATACNATAACAACCATGACTTGTAATGATAAAAGTGACATCCTGGGAACGAGTATGTTTTGCTTAAAAGAACTTTGTGGATTTATTACAAATAATAAAAAGCAAATGATTGATATAAAATAATAATGGTTATTAAAATAACCTTTATCCAAAAGCCAAAAGTATGTGAAGCAACTACAAAAAANCAATAAAGCTGCTTTAGCGGTTTTATTAAAAATNATTCCAATATTTGCTNTNAACATAATAACACCTATAATCATCANTNTTAATTCCGATGCNGGGTTAAGCCCCTCTATGAANGGGAATAAAATAAAAGGTTTAATAATATTTTCAGNAATAAAATCATTNTAGAAAAANTAGAATGTCTGAATTAACAGTATAATAGAAAATACAATTCTAAATAGAATAATAGATGTGCTTGACACAGCAGTATTCATCCAAATTTCTAATTGTTTTAAATCCATATTGTTTAAAATAATTAAATTTTATTTAAATGTTTACATTTACGAAGCAATTAGCACTTGAAATTTTAAGAAAGTATGAAAAAGTTATTTTTAATTGATGCATATGCATTGATATATAGATCATATTTTGCGTTTTCACGAAATCCTAGAGTAACGTCTAATGGACTTGAAACATCAGCCATTTATGGCTTTATTAATTCAATTATTGAACTATTATCTAAAGAAGATTTAACACATCTTGGGGTAGTTTTTGATACCCCTAAAAAAACACATAGACACATTCAATATGTAGAATATAAAGCAAATCGTGATGCAATGCCAGAAGGAATATCCAGTGCTATTCCGTATATAAAGGATATTTTAGATGCACTTAATATTCCTTTATTATTTGTTGATGGATATGAAGCAGATGATGTTATTGGAACCCTGGCTCANCAGGCCTCTAAGCAGGGTTTTGAGACCTATATGATGACNCCAGACAAGGATTTTGCNCAATTNGTTACAGATAAAATTTTCATGTATCGTCCAGGCCAAAGAGGTAATAAACATCAAATATGGGATGTGGCNACTGTGTGTGAAAAATTTGATATTAATAATGTTCGTCAAGTAGTNGATTTTTTAGGAATGGTTGGAGACTCGGNAGATAATATTCCAGGTATAGCTGGAGTAGGCCCNAAAACTGCTTCNAAACTACTTAAAGAATACGGCTCCTTAGAACGTGTTTATGAATCTNTAGATAATTTAGATGGNAAACTAAAAGAAAAAATAATGTCTTCGAAATCAAATGCTTTTCTTTCCAAGCAATTGGCAAAAATTATTTTAAATGTGCCCATCCAATTAGACCCCGACACTTTAATAGTTACAGAGCCAAATTGGCAAAAATTAAATGTATTATTTAAAGAATTAGAATTTAGAAGAATTTACGATAGAATAAGAAAAATATTTAATCACAAGTCGCAAGAANTAANTATTGATNCACAGNNAGGTTCAGCACAATTAAGTTTGTTTTCAATAGATAGNAAAGCACAAACAGAAGTCATTAATAATNCTATAAAATTATCTAGTTATAAAAGTATTAAAGATNTTGTCCAAAAACTTATACTAGAACCCAAAATAGGAGTTACAATTTTTACTAGAAATAATAATACAGTAGGTCTAGCAATTTCTAGCANATCTAATAGATATTATATCTTCTTTAACAAGAATATAATTGCTCAATCTACTTTATTATTTTTAAAGCCATTATTTGTTTCCAAAAGTATTAAGAAATTATATGTAAATGCTAAGAATATATTTAAAGTTCTGAGCAAATATGGTATTAATTTTTGTGATAATTTTTTTGATATAGATCTTGCAGATTATCTTTTGAATCCAGAAAATAATCGATCTATTAGTAATATAGCGCATAGATATAATATAGATACATTGCCTCTAGATTTATTAGATCTAAATAGTGAAGANGGAATTATATGTTATTTAATTGAAACAGCACGTATTTTAATAGAGTTAAATACAAAACAAGAAATTCTATTAGAAAAAGAAAATTTAATGTCATTATTTTTGGATGTTGAAAAGCCACTTGTGAAGGTATTATTAACNATGGAGGATAATGGTGTCCGGATTGATACAATGGCACTAAATAATTATTCTAATTATTTAACACAAGAAATCACAGTATTAACAGACGAAATATATCAATTAGCGCATCAAAAATTTAATATTTCTTCCCCAAAACAATTAGGCGATATTTTGTTTCAAAAAATGAAATTATCTGACAAACCCAAAAAAACTAAATCCGGGCAATTTTCTACTAATGAAAGTGAATTAATTAAATTAAAAAATGCTCATCCAATTATAGAAAAGGTATTATTATTTAGGACATATCAAAAACTTTTATCTACATACGTAAATGCACTGCCATCGTTAATTAATAGCAAGGATCAAAAAATTCACACGACATTTAATCAAACTGTAACTAATACAGGGAGATTAAGTTCNAGCTCTCCTAATTTACAAAACATTCCTATTAGAAAAGAATCCGGNAAGGATGTTAGAAGGGCATTTATTGCTTCTAGTAAGGATTATGTTTTAATGGCAGCAGATTATTCACAGATTGAATTACGGCTAATAGCAGAACTAAGCCAAGAAGAAACTATGTTACAAGCATTTTTAAAAGGAGANGACATACATAAATCTACTGCATCAAAAGTTTTTAAAGTTGACTTAGAACATGTTAGTGATGAAATGAGATCAAATGCGAAGGTAGTTAATTTTGGCATTATTTATGGTGTATCAGCTTTTGGTTTAAGTGAACAAAGCACTTTAAATCGGAAAGAGGCCTCGGAATTAATAAAATTATATTTTGAAACATATCCAAAGCTTAAAAATTATATAGATAATCAAATTTCTTTTGCACAGAAAAAAGGTTATGTGCAAACAATTTTAGGTAGAAAACGATACTTGAGAAATATAAATTCTAGAAATTCATTTATTAGGGGTCATGATGAAAGAAATGCAGTTAATATGCCGATACAGGGNTCTGCTGCAGATATAATTAAATTAGCAATGATTAATATATATNAAAAATTCAGTGCTAATTCATTAAAATCNAAAATGGTATTACAAGTACATGATGAANTAGTTTTCGATGTTCATATATCAGAGAAAGAAATCGTACAAAAAATAGTCAAAAATATAATGGAAAATATATATAACACAAAAGTGCCCCTAAAAGTAGAAATTGGATTTGGCACTAACTGGCTAGAAGCGCATTAATTTATGTCTTTATAAAGAATTTAGTCTTTGTTAATATATGCGTATAGAATTAGTAGTGCTGCAACACCTATAAAGTTAGTTTGTCCAAGTTGTCCAATAGCTTTAGATATGTTCCCAACTACGTTCCAGCCAAATAATGGCTCTCCAATAATCAATTGGACCACCACGCCTAAGCATAAAACAGGTACTGCAATTTCAATACCATGTTTAATTGTTTTTTGAATTCTTTCAAGAATTTTTTTCATAAGATTAAAAGTAAAATGAACTTAAACTTAATATATTATTTTAATATAAAAAAAAGCCCACTTAATAAGCGGGCTTTTTTTATTTACAAAGGTAATTATTTTTTAGCTAAAGCAATTACAATTAGTAATGCTACTAAACCAACAAAACCACCGTTCGCAAACTCACCAACCCATCCAGTAATTGATCCAATAACATCAACAAATTCAAAACCTGCTATCTGAACAACAATTCCTAAGCCAATTAAAGACATTACGAGTCCTGTTAATCCAGATATAAAATCACCTAAACTTTTAAATGCATTATTCATAACNAAATATTTTTTAGTTATTACAAGGCCAAATTTAAGTATCNTTGCGATTNATTTCCAAATAATTTNNAATATTTATAGATTTATTNAAATCACTATAATAAGAGTCTTTTGAGGCTTGAACTAATCTGTTAATAGCCNGTTTATTCTAGAATAATTCCCACATTTATTAACAATAAATTGTGTATTGAATATCTTAGAAGATAAGTGNCTGAATATCAGCATACTATGTGGATTTTTTTTCCTTTTCTAGGTTGTTTTAGTGTTTAAAATCGAAATTCCATGTTATTACGCTATTTTACGGCTAATAAAGCATTATTTAGGTCATTTATTAGGTCTTCACTGTTCTCAATTCCGACACTAATTCGAATTAATGAGTCGGATAAATTATTTTTTTCTCTTTCNGATTTTGGAATACTAGCATGGGTCATTGATGCGGGATGAGAGATTAGTGATTCTACACCNCCGAGAGATTCGGCTAGTTTAAATAATTTGGTTGANGATATGAATTTTTTAGCTTTTTCTATTGAATCATCACTCAAACTAAATGATATCATNCCTCCNAAATTACTCATTTGTTGCATTGCAATATTATGATTTTTGTGGTTTTTATTTCCAGGCCAGTAAATGTGATTTATTTCTTTTTGAGATGATAAAAANTCAAATATTTTTTNTGCATTCTTACAATGTCTTTCCATTCTTATGTCTAAAGTCTTAATCCCTCTGAGAGCAAGAAAACAGTCCATAGGACCTGGTACAGCTCCACAACTTTTAGTAATTAAAAAAAGTTGCTCATATAGTTGATGATTATTTGTAATTAATGCACCTAAAATAATATCAGAATGTCCACCTATATATTTTGTTGCAGAGTGTAATACGATATCTGCCCCCAGATCTAGAGGGTTTTGTAATGCAGGCGTAGCAAATGTATTATCTACCACTAAAATAATATCGGATGTTTTATTACGAATAATTTGATGTATTTGGTTAATATCAATAATACTCATTAAAGGGTTTGAAGGTGTTTCAATCCAGATTAATTTTGTTTTGTTACAAATTAAGTTAGATAATGACTCCAAATTAGTTAAATCAGTATATTGAAATTCAATACCAAAATTTGCAAATACTTTTTCAAACATTCGATATGTGCCACCATAGATATCTTTGTTTGACATTACTATATCACCAGGCTTTAGTAGTTTTATTATAGCGTCTGCAGCACCCATTCCACTTGAGTAGCATATAGCAAAATCACCATTTTCAATAGAAGCAATACTTTTTTCTAAAGCACTTCTTGTAGGGTTTTTGGTTCGGGAGTATTCAAATCCCATATTATCTCCAGGTGATTTTTGAACATATGTAGATGTTTGGTATATGGGTGTAATAATTGCACCAGTAGANGGGTCTGTTTCTAATCCTGAGTGAATAACTTTTGTTCCAAATTTCATAAATAAATTATTTTTGTTTCAAATTTAGAAAAAACGAACATTCATTTAATGATAAATATGCCTAAAATTCTATTTTCTCATCTTGCATTGTTTTGTGCAAATAGTATATATGCTATTAATTATATCTTTGCTAAAGATGTTATGCCGCATTATCTTGGTCCCTCGGGTTTTATTTTATTGCGAGTTTTAGGTGCATGCTTGGTATTTTCATTAATTCATCATTTTTTTATTAAAGAAACAATTCAAAAAAAAGATATAGGTTATTTAATAATTTGTGCTCTTTTTGGTGTGGTGATTAATATGTTATGTTTTTTNAAGGGNTTAAGTATCACAACACCTATTAATGCATCCTTAATTATGATTACCACCCCGTTACTAGTATATNTTATATCTTGTNTTTTNTCANAAGAAGAACGNTCTTTTAAANGGCTTTTNGGGGTTNTATTAGGTCTGTTGGGAGCGGGNATNCTTGTTTCGAATGGATCGTCTTTGCGGATTAATAATATGGGCGATTTTTTAGTTTTTTTAAATGCAGCTTCATATGCTTTATATTTAATTCTAATAAAAAAGATGATGTTGAAATATCACCCTATTACTGTATTAAAAGCCATTTTTTTAATTGGTTTAGTCTTTATAACNCCNGTTGGTTGGCAGGAATTATCATTATTATCNATANATACTATTCCTATAGATATAATTCTTAAGATATTTTTTGTAGTATTATTTACTACGTGTGGTGCATATTTTTTAAACATATATGCTATTAGTAANTTAAGAGCCTCAACTGTGGCATTTTATATTTATCTACAACCTTTATTAGCCACAATTTTATCTATTGCTCTAGGTAAAGATATGTTGACTACTATTAAAATACTTGCAGCTACGTGTATATTTATAGGTGTCTATTTTGTAATTAGAAGACAAGCTTTTTAAGATGTAGTTTTTGTATATTGTATTTTTTTNNTTAAAAAGGTGATGATAATGTTTTCAATGACAGGTTACACAAAAAGAGACTTTAAAATTAATAATTTAAGATTTTCAATAATAATTAAATCTTTAAATAGCACAAAAGNTTTAGATATTAATATTAAAACACCTCGTTATTTTTTTGATTTAGAACCTGAAATCAAAAAATTAATTGACAAAATTTTAATTCGCGGAAAAATAGATTTTAGGATTATAGAATTNAATAATGATAAACCATTGACTTTGGATGTAAAAAAATTAAAGTGTCATATCAAAATGTTAAAAGAGGTTTCTCCAGATTCAGATTCAGGTCAAATTTTAAATGCGGCTATTTCGTTACCAGATATTTTTAGTTCTCCATCTTTTAAATTAACATCAACTATAAAACACAAATTATTATATAATATAAATTTATCAATTTTAGATTTGGTAAAATATAGAAAAAAAGAAGGATTAAAATTAGCCAAAGAAATAAGAGTTTATATTAAAAATATTCATAAAAAAACAAAAAAATTAAACCTTTTGGAGAAAAAAAGGCAACATTTAAAAAGGGAAAAAATATTGAAAAGGCTAAAATCAATCCAAGGAAGTATAAATTATGATGCTGCAAGGCTAGAGCAAGAAATGATTTATTATTTTGAAAAGTATGATATTACAGAGGAGAGGGTGAGGCTTGAAGGGCATTGTAAGTTTTTTTTTGACATCCTTAAGGAAGAATATAGTGGTAGAAAGTTAGCTTTCNTAGCACAAGAAATTTTACGTGAAATAAATACTATTGGATCTAAGGCAAATAATTTTGATATTCAAAAACATGTTGTTGAAATGAAAGAAGATATAGAGAAAACAAAAGAACAATTGCAAAATATTTTATAGTGTTGAAATCAAATAAGATTATTGTAGTTTCAGGTGTTAGTGGTTCAGGAAAGACNACTTTAGTTACTTATTTATTAAGTAGAAAAGAATTAAATTTNGAGTTTTCTATATCTGCGTGTAGTNGGCCTAAAAGACCATCTGAAATTGATGGCAAAGATTATATATTTTTATCGAATTCAGAATTTCAAAATAAAATCCTTCAAGATGAATTTTTAGAGTGGGAAGAGGTGTATACAAATCATTTTTATGGTACACTTAAAGCTTCTTCAGAAAGCATACTTAATTCGGGCATGAATATATTATTCGACGTTGATGTAAAGGGGGCTCTAAGTATTAAAGAATACTTTAAAGAAAGAGCACGTACCATTTACATTCAACCACCTACAATTTCTATTGCAAAAAAAAGATTAATTGAAAGAGAAACAGAATCTAAGGAAGATCTAAATAGTCGAATTAAAAAAATGGAAGAAGAAGCTATATATGGAGCTCAAATGGATTGTCAAGTACTCAATGATGATTTAGATTTAGCAAAGGATACAATCTATAATTATGTAAAAGAATTTTTGCCAACATGAAAGTAGGTTTGTTTTTTGGCACATTTGATCCCGTCCATAATGGACACGTTACAATTGCTGAGACTGCGATATCAACTAATCTAATTGATCAGGTTTGGTTTGTTGTTACACCTCAAAGCCCTTTTAAAAAAAATAGCATTATTTCATCCAAAGAACATAGGTTAAAAATGGTTGACATCGCTATTCATCGCTATTCAAATTTTTTTTCTTCTAATGTAGAATTTGAATTAGAAACCCCACAATATACATTTAAAACTTTAAGTTTTTTGGAGTCTAAATTCAAATCTAAACATGAATTTTCTCTTATCATGGGGCTAGATAATTATATTAGTTTAGTAAAAAAAGAATGGCGTCATTCAGATTATATATTAAATAAATATCATATGTTTATATATGAGCGTCATACTGATAACCATTTAAGAGCAGACTTGCATTTACTTGGGTTAGTCTTTAGTGATCATCATGTCAGGTTAACAGGTTCTAGTATAAAGATCTCCTCTTCCCAAATTAGGGAATTATTATATTATAAAAATAATTTATTAAAATCTTGTAATAATAATAGGCACAACATTTCTTTATCCAATCAACAATTAGATTCTTTTTTACCTAAAAAGGTTTTAGAATATATAGAAAAAAACGAATTATATTTAAGTGTAAAGTAAGTTTGGCACGGTAATTGATTTATTCTTAGTAGAGATAGTATTGGGGTGGGGAAGTAGCTAAGAATAATTAATCGGTGCTATAATATAAATTAGTTACTTCCCCATATTTTTGAAAATATTTATGGCCCCTTGTAGTATCAATTTCCCGTCTATATTTTTTAGTTTGGAATCACATGCCCTCTCTGGGTGGGGCATCATTCCAAAGATATTTCTTTTTAGATTACATATCCCGGCAATGTTCTTGAGAGAGCCATTAGGGTTTGCACGCTTGTTTATTTCACCGAATGCATCACAGTATTTAAATATAATTTGCTTATTATCAATAATTTCTTGTAGAGTATTTTCATCAGCAAAGTAACATCCTTCAGCGTGTGCAATAGGTATTTTGAATATAGATTTGTCCCCAGTATTCTCTGTAAAAATAGTTAGATTATGTTGGGGCTTGATAAATACATTTTTACATATAAAGCTATGATTTTGGTTTCTTATAAGGGTCCCTGGCAATAAGTTAGCTTCACATAATATTTGGAATCCGTTACAGATGCCTAATACAAATCCTCCATTATTAGCGAATTTAACAACCTCTTTCATAATAGGGGAAAATCTTGCTATAGCACCAGACCTTAAATAGTCACCATATGAAAACCCACCAGGTAGAATAATAAAGTCTACCCCTTTTATGCTTGTTTCTTTATGCCATAGTTTAACTACTTTTTGTTTTAGGATGTTTTTCAGTGCATATACTGCATCTTCATCGCAATTAGATCCCGGAAACACAACTACTCCAAATGTCATATTTTTAAAAATTCAAATAAAAACAATACTATCCACAAACCTACTAAAAATGTTCGAAATCTAATATGTTTCGCGTAGATTAAATAATTCGTCATACACACGGTAATAGGTATGATTGCTAAATAAGCGAATTGCCTCAAATTCCATATTAATATTGGGCATAAAGAAAGTATTATTATAATTCCTATTATCACAAATAATTTTTTAGATGTGATTTTCTTCTTATGAAAGTTATATACTATTTCTATACAAGCCAATATAGTTATAAAGATCATTAAAGTATAAGAGGCAATATGTTTATAAAATGCATTACTTGGCAGTATTGCATTTTTGTTTAAAAAATTATGATCAGGCTGTATAAAAAATAAGATTGAATAAACAATTATAAAGGGGACTAAAAATCCCATATTTTGTGTTATAAAGTTTTTTAGATTATTATTTTTATAATATCCTAAAAAAAAGATTATCAAGAGGTAATATATGCCAAAAGAAAAGTGGATCACACTCATTAAACCTGCTAAAAAACTAGAGTTAAATATTTCTTTTTGAGTATTGTTAGATCTAGATAAATCCATTAACTCATTAATAATTAAAACAAGTAAAAAATTTGCAATTATAATTGTCCAATAATTTTCAATATATAATATTGGTAATGAAAGTAAGGTGAACATCCCAATAGTAAAATAGTTTTTTCTAATAACTTTATGTGATATTAACACCTGATGAAGCACTAAGGCATTTAATATAATTAAAGTGATAAAAGCACTTATTTTTAACATTTACAATTTAGTTTATATTAAATAATTACTATTTTTATGTCTCAAATTAAAATAAGCATATAGTAATGACAAGTTTTTTTTATTGGTTAGGGGATTTATTTCAAACATCATTTTTAATCTTACCGGTTTTAGGTAATTATTTTAATATTTTACTTATACTCTTGTTTACAGCAGCTTTTTTTATTTCGCTTCGTAAATTTATTTAATTATATCTTTACCAATATCTCTTCTAAAATATACATTTTTGAAATGTATCTTTTCAATACTTGAGTAACATTTTTGTATTGCGATTTTCGCTTTCTTATGCAGGGAAGTAACTGCCAAAACACGACCGCCATTCGTTAGGTGTTTATTATTTTCTGCCTTTAAGCCAGCATGGAAAAGAATAGATTCAGTGACATCATCACAACCAGTTACTATGTGTCCTTTACTATATTTTTCAGGATATCCTCCAGAGCTCAAAATTATAGTAGCAGCGTTTAATTCACTTATTTTGATAGGTATATTTTTAAATATACTGTTTTTTTCAATATTAATAAATAATTCTAATAAATCAGACTCAATTCTAGGAAGGATCACTTGTGTTTCAGGGTCACCCAGGCGGACATTATATTCAATTACATACGGTTCCCCCTCAACATTTATAAGACCAAAAAATATGAACCCTATATAACTAATATTTTCTTTTTTAAGACCTTTTATTGTTGGCTGTATAATTTTTGTTTCTACTTTTTTTAGTAACTCTTGATTCATAAAAGGCACAGGAGAAACGGCACCCATACCACCAGTATTTAGCCCAGTATCATTTTCGCCAATTCGTTTATAATCTTTAGCTACTGGCAAGATCTTATAAGAATTGCCATTAGTTAAAATAAATACCGACATTTCTATTCCTTTTAAGAATTCTTCAATCACAATTGTTTCTCCAGCTTCACCAAATCTTGAACTTACAGAAAGGTCTTCTAGAACCCGGTTCGCCTCTTTTATATCTTCACAAATAAATACACCTTTCCCTGCTGCCAATCCATCAACTTTTATCACATAGGGGGGGGGCATTTTCTTTAAGTAAGATTTAGCGGGTCTTATATTTTTAGCTTCAAATTTCTCGTATTTAGCTGTTGGGATTTTATTTTTTTGCATAAACTTTTTAGCAAAAGACTTGCTCCCTTCCAGTAATGCACCTTCTTTTTGAGGTCCTATTATAGTGACATTTGAAATATCTGTATCATTTTTACACATATTATGTAAACCATGCACTAAGGGGTCTTCAGGACCAACTATTACTATATGAATTTCATGTTCTAAAATAGTGTTCTTAATACTATTATAATTATTAATATTTATATTAATATTAGTTGCAATATTAGAGGTGCCAGAATTGCCAGGTGCTACAAATATTTTGTTTAAGAAAGGACTTTGTTTTATTTTCCATGCAATTGCATGTTCTCTACCACCTGAGCCTAGAATTAATACATTTATCGAGTTATGCTTCATTATTTAATTTTTCAATTACTTCTTCAGTAAGTTTTAAATTGTGAAATACTTGTTGTACATCATCTAAATCTTCAAACTTTTCAATAATATTTAATATTTTTAAGCTGTTTAAATCATCTAACGTAACTGTGTCGTTAGGGAGACGTTGAATATTGGCTGTTTTAGCTTCAATAGACATACTAGCTAATTTGTTTTGAAGTAAACCAAATTTATCAAAATGACATATAATTGAGCATAAATTTTCTTCTACCTCAAACTCTTCTAAGCCATAATCAATTAATTCCATTTCCACTTCTTCTAGACTTTGTTGGAATTGTGTTTTTTCAATTAAAAAAACACCTTTTTTTTCAAATAAAAACTCTAGAGAACCATTTTTCCCAAGTTCTCCTCCTGACTTGTTAAATACAGATCTTACTTCAGCGACAGTCCTGTTAATGTTATCAGTGGTACATTCAATAATAACAGCAATTCCGTTAGGTGCATAGCCTTCATAGGTTACCTCAAAATACGTATCTGCCTCATCCCCACTAGCTTTTTTTATTGCTCGCTGCACATTGTCTTTCGGCATATTAACACTTTTGGCATTTTGTACGGCTGCTCTTAATCTTGGATTAGCATCAGAATCAGGTCCCCCCTCTCTTACTGCCACAGAAATTTCTTTTATTATTTTAGTGAAAATTTTACCTCTTTTTGCATCTTGGGCACCTTTTCTATGTTTTATATTTGCCCACTTACTATGTCCTGCCATAAATAAAACTTATTTATAACTTTCAACGAAACGTGTTTCTTCATTTGTACGTCTCGTTTGTGGGATTTCTTTTAATAATGTATAAGCTTCTTTTGAAGAACTATATGTTGTCCCTGATATTATAATCGACCTATCCTCTATGATCTCTTCGGTATTTTCGGTTCCTATTTTTACATCAACAGAGACTTCTGACGAAGTTCCAAAGTATATTAGTAATATAATTCCAATAATAGCAAGAATCATGATACTGAAAGAGCCAGATTCTGTTGTCTCTTTTGTAACAGTTTTTTTTGCATTGGGTTTTTTTATAGTCTTCCTTTTAGCAGGTTGTTTTTTTGTTAATTTTTTAGCCATAATAATTTAAGTTTTGAGTTATAAATAATAATACAAATATAAAATCATATTTTAATCATTCAATTTTAAAACAGCAAGAAATGCAGATTGTGGAATTTCTACACTTCCAATTTGTTTCATTTTCTTTTTACCCTTTTTTTGCTTTTCTAATAATTTACGTTTTCTAGTGATATCTCCACCGTAACATTTAGCTGTAACATCTTTTCTTAAAGCTTTTACTGTTTCTCTAGCAATAATTTTTGAACCTATTGCGCCTTGAATAGCCACATCAAATTGTTGCTTTGGTATTAATTCTTTTAATTTAATACATATTTTTTTCCCAATGTTATATGCATGTTTTTTATGTAATAGTGAAGACAGTGCATCCACCTGATCCCCATTTAGCATAATGTCAAGTTTGACTAGTTGTGTAGCTTTGTAGCCATCAGCTTGATAATCAAAAGAGGCATAACCCTTAGAAATGCTTTTTAATTTATCATAAAAGTCGAAGACTATTTCTGCTAATGGCATCTCAAAAGTTAGTTCAACTCTGTCAGTTGTTAAATATATTTGTGATACCAACACCCCCCTTTTTTCTATACAAAGGTTCATGACCTGACCAATAAAATCACTTTTTGTTATTATTTGAGCTTTAATATATGGTTCGGTAACAGATTCTATTTTATCTAGAGACGGGAAGTCAGAGGGGTTATTAATTTGTACTTTCTCCCCCTTTTTAGTAGTGGCATAATATGATACATTTGGCACAGTATTAATCACGGTCATATTAAATTCTCTATCTAATCTTTCTTGAATAATTTCCATGTGAAGCATGCCAAGAAATCCACATCTAAAGCCAAACCCCAATGCAATTGAAGATTCAGGTTCAAATGTTAATGATGCATCGTTTAGTTGTAATTTTTCTATTGATGCACGCAGTTCTTCATAGTCATCAGTATCTACTGGGTAGATACCAGAAAACACCATTGGCTTAACTTCTTCAAAACCTGAAATAGGTAGTTTACACGGGTTTTCAAAAGATGTAATAGTGTCACCAACTTTCACTTCTTGTGCGTTTTTTATGCCAGATATAATGTATCCCACATCCCCTGTTTGAATAATCTCTTTAGGTTCCTTGTTTAGTCTTAGTGTCCCAATTTCATCTGCAACGTACCCTTTGCCAGTAGCAAAAAATTTCACTTTTTCATTTTTCTGGATGGTCCCTGTAACAACTTTAAAATATGCTTCTATACCCCTAAATGGGTTATATACGGAGTCAAAAATCAATGCTTGTAAATTACCATTTGTATTGCCGTTTGGAGGAGGTATTGTATTGATAATGGTGTGTAGAATACTTTCTATACCTTGTCCAGTTTTCCCAGAGGCTCCAATAATTTCTTCTCTATTGCAGCCTAGTAAGTCAACTATTTGATCTTTAGTAGCTTCTTGGTCTGCACTAGGTAAATCAATTTTATTTAAAACAGGAATAATGTGTAAATCATTTTCAAGCGCTAAATATAAATTTGAAATAGTTTGCGCTTCAATTCCTTGAGCAGCATCTACAATTAATAGTGCACCTTCACACGCAGCAATGGATCGGGAAACCTCATATGAAAAGTCAACATGACCAGGTGTGTCAATCAAATTTAAAATGTAATTTTTATCTTCAAATTTATAGTTCATTTGAATTGCATGACTTTTGATGGTAATGCCTCGTTCTCTTTCTAAGTCCATATCATCGAGTAACTGATTTTGCAAATCGCGATCAGAAATGGTTTTTGTAAACTCTAGTAGTCTGTCAGCAAGAGTACTCTTGCCGTGATCAATATGTGCGATTATACAAAAATTACGTATTAAATTTTGGCTTGAGTTCATTTTAAATTTACCTTTTTCCAAAGGTAACTTTTCTCATGAATATATTTATGACTACTATAGTGATTTTATTATATTTGTGTATATCACTGTTTTAGTTTAGAATTGTTTAGATGAAAAATGTCGTTTTTTTCTTGTTTTGTTTGGTGTCCCTTTATTCTTTGGCGCAAGTTGTAGCAGAAGGTGATACTATTCTATGTGATGGGCAACAGGGTGAATTTGGAGTGACTTTAACTGCAACTTCTTTTGCAGTTGATTTAACAGATGCTAATATTTATACAGATGATATTTTTGGAAGTGTAATTGATATGGGTTTTAATTTTGATTTTTATGGCAACACATATAACCAGGTAGTATTGTCTTCCAATAATTATTTATCATTTAATACAGCTAATGCTGGAGGTTTTTCTGGATGGGCTATTAACGAAGCGGTGCCTAATAATTTTGATGCACCATTAAATGCTATTTTGTGTCCTTGGCAAGATATTTATCCGGGCGTTGATGGGAACGGCACTATTCAATATGCAACAACAGGTGAGGCTCCCAATAGAGTCTTTATTGCATCATTTTGTGGGATTCCTATGTTTTCATGTACAGACATATGTTACTCGAGTCAAATTAAATTATATGAATCAACCAATGTTATTGAAACACACATAGCGCAAAAGGTTTTGTGTACCACATGGAATGGTGGAGTTGCTATTCATGCCTTACATAATGCTGATGGGACTATTGCACATGTTGTCACAGGACTTGATGGTGTAGAGAGAAATTATCCAAATCAATGGACATGTGAAAATGATGGATGGCGCTTTACACCTAATGGTGCCAATGACTATATAGTTGAAAATATAGAGTTTACTCCAGCAGTTGCGGGAACGGATATTATTTGGCAGGACCAATTTGGCAATCAAATAGGCACAGGGGGAGAAATTGTAGTTTTTCCAGACGGAACTACTACTTATACCGCAGGAGCTTCTTTGTGTGGTGACGCGGGAGATTGGTGTGGCTTTGAGGGGGGTATCGAAGGTGATGAGGTATTAGTTGTGTTTGAATCTGTTGAAATTGAATCTGTTGAAATTGTTAACACTCCTTGTGATGACCCAAATGGTGGAAGTGCAATTGTATTTATTGAAGGATCAGGAGGGCCGTATAATTACTCTTGGGAAAATAGTTTTGGAGATACTATATCTAACTCTGCTGCATCTATTGGGGGCCTTAGTTCTGATACGTATCAATTTACAATTTCTACTATAAGCGGATGTGAAGATACTATAGAAATTTTCATTGATACAGATGGGACACAAGTAACAGATGCTATTACAGGTGAAGACATAGAAGTTTGTGAAACGGAAACTATTCTTACTGCCAATGCTCCTTTGGATGGAGAAATAGGTTATTGGACTTTAGTTTCAGGTCAGGGCAGTATCATTAACCCTGCCAATTCAGAGACAACAGTTACTAATTTAGGTTTTGGTGAAAATGTATTTGCTTGGACCCTGGAAAATGAGTGCGGTTCTAGCGATGATCAATTAATAGTCTATTTAATCAATGGCACTCCAACGGTGGAGGAGTTAGGAACTTATTCTTGTCTTGAACAAATTGCGCTTTCAGCAACTGTAGAAAATGGCGAGGGTCAATGGAGTGTTACACCAACTAGTGGGGTTTCGATTGATGATGTAACAAGCCTGAATACTTTTGCTACTATAGAAAATTATGGTACATATACTTTTACATTTGAAGGTTGTAATGGTCAAGATTCAAATGTTGTTTATATGACGCCATCTGCGCCTATTTTAGAGGGGCCAGAATTTGTTTCTTGTTTAGAGCCCTTTCAGTTAAATGCAGATGTTGCGGGAGATTACGGTGCTTGGGATTATATAGGTCCGGGCAATGTGCAATTTAGTGACCAGGATAATGTAACAACAACAGTTAGTGTAGATAATTTTGGCATGTATGAATTTATATACTCTGGGTGTGGGGCATCAAGCAGTATTTTGGTTGATGTTTTAGATCCAAACCCAAATATTGAAGACCCTGGGACTATTTATTGTACCCTGGAGACTGAGTTGATTGCTAATTCATTATTTAGTGGTGTCTGGTCTGTGACTGATTCAAACTCACAAATTATAATTAGTCCGAGTGAAAGTATCCTGAGACGGTTTATCTTCACT
>NZUB01000057.1 GCA_002696965.1 Flavobacteriales bacterium
CTTTAATTCCAAAGCACAAAATCCCATATTGTAGAATAATTGCTTAGAATTTTTATTTAACTGAGTACCCTTCTGATATAAATCTAACGCTTCATTATATTGTGATATGTTCTGTTTATGCTTACCATAATTATAATAAACTTGAAAATCATTAGGATATTTATTTATAATTTCTGTAAAATATTTTTCAGCTAATTCAATATTAAAAAAATTATTTGATTTTGTAGTATCACTATAAATTAAAGACAATAAAGACAAAGCTTCTTTATTATTCGAATTTTCTCCCAAAAGGTTAGTTAATAAATCCAGAGCCGATTCATATTCTTTTAATTCTTTTAAATAAGCAATTATAGAGGGAGAAACAATTCCCTTTTGTAATTTAGCTAATGTGTCAATCATTATCCTACAATTAGGATCTCGGACTGCACATAATAAATTAGTCAACTTAATACGACAATCTAATTGATTTGGGTCAATAATAAGGCAGCGTTGCCAAGAGTCTTTTGCAATTCTAGTTTCATTTAAATCAAAATAAATATCTCCTTTGCAAGATAAAACATTCACATCGTTTTTAAAAACACTGTATGCTTGATCAATATCCTTTTTAGCTAACTTTATATTATTTTCTTGCAAATAAAGTTTAGCTCGTTTACTCAGCAAGCTAAAATCCAAAGAATCTTTTTGGATTAAATACGAAAGAGAGTCTAAATCCGAATGAATTGGCTTTGTTTTAGTGGAATTACATTGAACAAGTACAACTAAAACAATTAAGATAAGACTTAGTCGCATATAATTTTAATCAAATTTTGATTTAATTTTTTTCTCTAATTCATCACATAGTTCTGGGTTATCTTTTAATATATTTCTAACAGCCTCTCTGCCTTGCCCTAATTTGTCCCCATTATAACTAAACCATGAACCGCTTTTGGCAATAATACCATATTCAACTCCTAAATCAATCATTTCACCTGTTTTTGAAATTCCTTCTCCGTACATAATATCAAATTGAGCATTTCTAAAAGGAGGAGCAACTTTATTTTTAACAATTTTTACTCTAGTTCTATTGCCAATAGTCTTATCACCATCTTTGATTTGAGTACTTCTTCTAATATCTATCCTAACAGATGAATAAAACTTAAGAGCATTACCCCCAGTAGTTGTTTCAGGATTTCCAAACATAACACCTATTTTCTCTCTTAATTGATTTATAAATACACAGATACAACCTGATTTACTAATTGTCGCAGTCATCTTCCGAAGAGCTTGAGACATTAAACGTGCCTGTAATCCTAATTTAGATTCTCCCATTTCACCCTCAATTTCACTTTTTGGAGTTAATGCAGCAACTGAATCAATTACTAATATATCTATCGCAGCAGATCTAATTAAATTATCAGCAATTTCTAATGCTTGTTCTCCACAGTCTGGTTGAGATATTAATAAATTATCAATATCTACACCTAATTTTTTTGCATAAAAACGATCAAAAGCATGTTCTGCGTCAATAAATGCAGCTATCCCTCCTCTTTTTTGTGTTTCTGCAATAGCATGAAGAGTTAGGGTTGTCTTACCAGAAGATTCTGGTCCAAATATTTCAACTACCCTTCCTTTTGGTAATCCGCCAACACCAAGAGCTAAATCGATGCCTATTGACCCCGTAGAAATAGCTTCAACATCGATAATGGGCGCATCACCTAGCTTCATTATGGTCCCCTTACCATAAGTTTTATCAATTTTTTCCATTGTTAAAGCTAAAGCTTTCTTTTTTGCATCTAATTCTTTACTCATAATCATTGTTTTTTATAAGATTCTAATATTTGTTCTGCATGATTTTTGGTATTTACTTTTGTAAATACTTTTTCAATTATTTGATTTTCATTAATTATAAATGTGGTCCTATATACGCCATCATATTCTCTTCCCATAAATTTTTTCTTACCAAAAACACCATATAATAAACATATACTCCTGTCTTCATCAGCAATCAAATCAAATACTAAATTGAATTTAGTAATAAAATTAAGATGTGATTTTACACTATCTGGACTGACTCCTAATACATCAAATCCATTGTTCAATAAATCACTATAATTATCCGTTAAGTTACAAGATTGAGCTGTACAGCCAGGTGTATTATCTTTAGGATAAAAATATAATATAATTTTTTTACCTTTATAATCTGACAAAGAAACGGAGTTAGAATCTTGGTTTAATCCGGTAAAATTTGGAGCTACATCACCTTCTTTTAAGTGTGTCATATTTATAAATTATAATAAGTCCAAATGTAATAAATCAATATAAATTATTTCACTCAAAAAGTGTTTTTCTTCCCACAACTCTACAAATTGGACACACATTGGGGTTATGCTTTCGAGCTGGACAATATTCTCTTCCAAAATATATCATTTGTAAATGTAATTTATTCCATAGTTTTTCAGGAAAAAAACTTTTACAATCCTTTTCAGTTTGAATGACATTTTTCCCATTACTAATACCCCATCTATAAGATAATCTATGAATATGTGTATCAATTGGAAAAGCTGAAATATTAAAAGCCTGAGACATTACTACAGATGCTGTTTTATGACCAACACCAGGAAAACTTTCTAGTGCCTTAAAAGTTCTAGGCACAACCGACCTATATTCTTTTACTAATATCTCCGACAACTTACTAATTGCTCTGGCTTTTGTTGGAGCTAAACCACAAGGTTTAATAATTTTTTCAATCCTAGATACTGACACCCGCATCATATCTTTAGGCGTATTAGCTAGTTTAAATAAGCTAGGAGTTACTTTATTCACACGCTGATCGGTACATTGAGCTGATAATAAAACAGCAATAAGTAAGGTATATGGATCCTGATGAATAAGGGGAATCTTAGGAGTGCCATATAACTCTTCCAAAGTATCTGTGATAAAGCTTAATTTTAATCTTCTTTTCATACACCAACTATAGCTTACACTAAATTAATCAATTTAGTATAAGGTAGTCTTCATCTGATGCGACATATACAGCTTTAGAGTAGGCAAGAATATTATAATTATTATCGTTATTTTGGTTTTGTAACAAAAATCTATCTATAGAGCTTATTTCTTTATCGATCAAATCAATTATTAAAGTTCTATTTTTTTGTGTTAAATGAGTACAGTTATTCATAGGCAAATTGGTTATTTATTTAAACCAATAACGTAACACTTATGATAATTATTGTACCAATAACTAATCTAAAGACATGACAACACCTTTATTTTTAATAATCTTTCTAAGATTAATTAATGCATAACGCATTCTTCCAAGAGCAGTGTTAATGCTAATATTACAATTCTCAGCTATTTCATTAAAACTCATATTAGAATAATAACGCATTTTCAAAACTTCTTTTTGTGCGGGTGGCAAATATTGAATTAAACTTTTCAAATCTGATATTATTCGACTTTTGATCATCTCATCCTCCTTACTTATAGAAGAATCTTTAATAATATTAAAAACATCAAATTCATCATTTGATCTTACAAATTTAGTTTTCTTAATTTTTCGAAAATGATCAATAGACAAATTGTATGCAATCCGCATAACCCAAGGCACAAATTTACCTTCTTCGTTATATTTTCCCCTTTTCAAAGTGTTTATCACTTTTAAAAAAGTTTCTTGAAAAATATCTTCAGCTAAAGTTCTATCTTTAACCTTAGAAATTATAAATGCAATAATCCTAGATTTATGACGATTAATTAAAATATTTAATGAATTTTCTGACCCCTGTATATATGAGCTAATTAAATGCTCATCTTTAATTATATGTTTAGACATAGCTTATTTAGTTAATAAATTTAAATAAGTAAATATGTCTCAATAGGCAGTTAAAATTTGAATTAAAGTCAAATATACAAAAATTTTATTTTATAGTAAATACATTAGCTTAATCGACAAATATTATTAATAAATTTGAATAATATGATTTTAAAACTTTTAATAACTGGAAACTGTATTCTTATAAGTGCAATTATAGCTAATATGATTGCAAAATTGATAAAAATAACTACGTGGTATGATTTTTATAATCAATTAATTAATCTTGGTTTTAAAAACACCATCAACACATTACAAATTCTAGATACATTGTGGTTATTTTTAATATATCCAATTATTCTTAGTGTAGGGTTTTTAATTGGAGAAAAAATATATATTTTCATGACATCTTAAAAATGAAGTTAAAAGATCAAATTATTGTTAAGGGAGCACGACTAAATAACTTGAAAAATATATCTGTCTATATCCCCAAAAACCAACTTGTTGTAATTACCGGCTTATCAGGATCTGGAAAATCAACACTTGCATATGACACCATATATGCTGAAGCACAAAGAAGATATATTGAAAGCTTATCATCATATGCTAGACAGTTTTTAAAAAATCATCAAAAACCTGAATTTGATAAAATTACAGGTTTGTCACCCGCTATAGCACTAGAGCATAAAACCAATACAAATAACCCTAGGTCTACAGTTGGCACCTCCACAGAAATTTATCATTATTTAACATTATTATATGAGCGATTGGGGAAGGTAATATCACCTATCAGCAAAAAAGAAGTAAAGCCAATCGTGTTTGATGATTTTAAAAAGTATATATTTCAATTAAAACCAAACACAAAATTTATTATATCTTGTCCTATCAAAATAAGAAAAATAGCCTATTTAAAAGAAGCTGGCTACTCTAAAATGATAATAGATGAGGAAGTTCTTGAATTAGAAGAAAATTTCACAGATCAAACAAATGCTAACCTTGTAGTTGACAAATTGATTGTAACAAAAAATTCAGATTTTGAATTTTTATTAAAAGAAGCTTTTAATACAGCCATAAAGATTGGAGATGGACACTTATCTATTTATAACCAAGATATAAAAATACTAAAATCATTTAATGACAAATTGATTCAAGATGATATTCATTTTGAATCACCTAATCAAGCTTTATTTAATTTTAATAATCCATATGGGGCGTGTACAAATTGTAATGGACATGGGGATGTGATGGACATTGATGTAGACAAAGTAATTCCTGATAAACAAAAAAGTATCTATGATAATGCCGTACATCCATGGATAAGTAGTGGCATGGGTAAATGGAAAAATACATTTATTGAAAAAATAAAAAAATATGATTTTCCTATTTACAAAAAATATAGTCAATTATCCCTCAAACAGAAAAAACTTTTGTGGCACGGAAGTAACGAAGTAGAAGGCATATATGATTTTTTTAACTTTTTAAAGAAAAAATCTTATAAAATTCAATATCGTGTTATGCTAGCTAAATACAGAGGGATATCAACATGTAAAGTGTGCAAAGGAAGTCGCTTAAATATAGCTACACAATATATTTATGTTCAGAACAAAAACATTCATCAACTGATTGATTTATCAATTAAAAAACTACTAAATTTTATTCATAAAATTACCATTGATAATCATGAAAAAAAAATTATAAACAAAATAAAAGAGGAGATTTCTAATAGGGCACAATCAATGATTAAACTAGGTCTAGGATATTTAACCTTAAATCGAAAGTCCAGCTCACTTTCAGGCGGAGAAAGTCAAAGAATTAATATTGCTAAATCTATTGGTAGTGTATTAGTTGGCTCCATATATGTACTAGATGAGCCAAGCTTAGGACTACATTCACGTGACACTAAAAATCTATTACACACATTAAAAAAATTAAAAGAACTTGGTAATACTTTAATTATAGTAGAACATGATAAAGATATTATTAAAGAAGCCGATTATATTATTGACATAGGTCCACGTGCCGGTGCTCACGGAGGTGATATTATATATACTGGCCCCTTTCATGCAAGAAAAAGTGATAGCTTAACTTTACAATATATAAATCAATACAAGAAAATCACCCGATACTCCTCTACAAGAAAACCTAAAAATTTCATAAAAATTACAGGAATTAAAAAAAATAACTTAAACAATATTGATGTAGCCATACCCACAAACCTATTCACAGCTATTACAGGTGTTAGTGGTTCCGGGAAAAGTACATTGATAAAAGATATATTATTACCAGCTGTTAAAAGAAAATTAAAAGATTTTTCATACGCAAAACCTGAATGCAAATCTATTGAAATGGCACTATATGAAGATATTAATGACATAAGCTATGTCGATCAAAATTCTATTAAAAAGTCATCAAAATCAACTGCAATAACATATATTAATTCATACGACAACATCCGTACACTATTTGCTTCACAAGCCAAATCAAAATCACTCAATTTTAGTGCAAAGCACTTTTCATTTAATGTTGATGGAGGCAGATGTAATAATTGCAAGGGACAAGGATATGTAATTATTGAAATGCAATTTTTAGCTGATATTAAAATCACCTGTGAAGTCTGTAATGGAAGAAGATTCCAAGAAGATATTCTAAAAGTTAAATTTAGAAAAAAAAATATTCAACAAATATTAGATTTAACTATTGAAGAAGGTTATAATTTTTTCAACAAAAATCAACAAAATATAATAGCTGAGAAAATGCAACCTCTGATAGAGGTTGGATTAGGGTATTTAAAAATGGGGCAAGCTATTAACACAATGAGTTCTGGAGAATTACAAAGACTTAAGCTAGGACATTTTTTATCTAAACAAGATAAAAAATCCATCTTAATTTTCGATGAACCATCAAAAGGCTTACATTTTGATGATATCAATATTTTAATTAAAGCGCTTGACAAATTGGTAGACAATGGTAATACCGTGATTATTATTGAACATAACTTAGACATTATTAAAAATGTTGACTGGGTAATAGATATGGGACCTGATGCAGGTGATAATGGAGGCCAAATTATTTTTCATGGTCCTCCTAAAAAATTAATAAATCAAAATTCACATACCGGAAAATCATTAAAGCAAGAAATCATTCATTGACAAATTGTTGATAATAATAATTGGCATATTTACCATTTAATTTTATTAATTCTTTATGATTGCCTACTTCGACTATATGGCCTTTCTCTAAAAGAATTATTTTATCAACATGTTGAATTGTCGACAATCTATGAGCAATAATTATAGAAGTTCTATTATTTGTAATATTTTTGATTGACTTTTGAATCATAGACTCTGTTACAGGATCCATAGAAGAGGTAGCTTCATCTAGAATAAGATATGAAGGGCTTAATAAATATGTTCTAACAAAAGCAATTAATTGCTTTTCTCCTTCAGATAACCCCCCACCCCTTTCTCCAATAAAATAATTATATTTATTTGGAAATTTATTTATAAATTCTTCTAATCCTATTTTTTTTACTGCAGTATATACCTCTTCATCCGAAATATTATTGAAAAATTTAATATTATTCATTAAAGTATCTGCTAAAAAAAATGTGTCTTGTAATACTACACCTATATTTCTTCTAAGTACTGCATCTGGTATTTCATCTACATTAATATTATTAATAGATATGCTTCCTGTATCAATTTGATACCATTTCATAATAAGATTAATAATCGTTGTTTTACCTGATCCAGTAGGCCCAATAATGGCTAGCGTTTTATTAGGATCAATCGAAAAACTGATGCTTTTCAATACATCTTCTCCTTTTTTATAAGAAAAAGAAACGTTGTTAAAATGAATAGTACCCGTATTTAATTGATCATGAAAATAAGATATATTACTATTCACTGATTGATCTGGCTCTTCAATTACATCAAACACCCTAGCTGCTGCAACAACGCCCATTTGTAAAACATTAAATCTATCAGCAATAGCTCGTAAAGGTCTAAATAACATGTTAATAAATAATATAAATGCAATAATTTCACCCACTGTCACAGTTCCTCCATAAATAATATTTAAAGCACCATACCAAACTATCAGCCCCATAGCAATTGCAGAACATACATCTACAATAGGCAAAAAAATTGAAAAATATAAAACTGTTTTTACATGTGAATCTCTATGAAGGCCATTTAAAAGCTTAAATTTTTTAAAAGTTTCATTTTCTTTACCAAAAACTTGCACAATACTCATGCCTATAATATGTTCATATACAAAGACATTAATTTTAGAAATATATTTTCTTACGTCTATAAAAGCATGTTTCATATATTTTTGAAACAAAATTGTAGCTATTATTAAAATAGGTAAAAATATTAAACTTATCAACGTTAACCTCCAGCTTACATAGAACATAAAAGACAAAACTAATAACATCTTAAAAAGATCCCCAAAAACAACTAATATACCTTGGGAAAAAACTGAAGATATGGCCTCCATATCAGACACCACTCTAGTAATTAATTGTCCTGTAGGAGAAGTATCAAAATACTTGACTGGTAAATTGATTATTTTAGAAAAGGCTGTTAATCTAATTTCTTTAATAATTGTTTGAGCTAAATAATTTGATTTATAAATAAATATAAATTGAAGTAATGCCTCTATCAAAATACATAAAAAAATTAAAAATATTATATGTAAAAACCCCTTAGAGTTACTATATACAATATAGTTGTCAAATGCATGCTGAATTAATATTGGACGAAGAGTAGAAATTAACCCAAATAGCACCGACACAAAAACTGTTAAAACAAAAACTGTTTTATAGGGTCTCACATAGTAAATAAGTTTAAACAATAATGTTAAATTAATCGATTTCAAGACTGTATTTTTTTGGATATTTTATGTTTACTAAATATAATCCCTGTGCAGGGACAGACATGCCAGCCTGCTTTCGATCACCACTAGAAATAATACTAGCAAATTGACTTAAATTAATTTTTTCAAGTCCTAAGTCTATTAATGTTCCCACAATACAACGAACCATGTTATACAAAAATCTATCTGACTCAATAGAAAAAATAATTGTTTGTTCCTTTTTTTCCCATTTAGCTGAACTAACTAAACAAATAGAATTATCCATATTAGATTTAGAAAAAGCTTTAAAATTATTTTCTCCGATTAATAATGCAGCACCTTGGTTCATAATGTCTAAATTTAAATGCTTTAAAAAAAAATATGCTTTATTAATAAGAAATGGATCCTTATATGTAGAGATCAAGTATTCATATTTTCTTGAAATTGCAGAAAATCTAGCATGAAATTCTTTTGTAATCGTTTTAATATAATGAATAACTATATAATCAGATAAAAACCTGTTTAATTTATAGGTTAATTCTATCATATTAAATGAGCCAGAATAATCAAAATGGGCAAAAAAACTAGAGGCATGAACACCTGCATCAGTTCTGCCTACGCCCACAATAAGACCTATATTTTCTTTAAGAATTTTTGTTAATCCAAGCATCACATCCCCTTGTACACTTCTCGCATTATCTTGTATCTGCCAACCTGCATAATGTGTGCCCAAATAAGAAAGATGAATAACATATCTAGTTAATTTCATTAATAAAAAAAATTTTTATAAAAATAGTGATAAATTAGAATCATTATTATAAATAATAAATGAAAAAAATAGGAATTATATCTGATACTCATGGCTTTATAAATCAACAAATTATTAACACTTTGAAGGATTGTGATGAAATTTGGCATGCAGGAGATATTGGTTTTAATAAAAAAATTGAACAATTTATTAATCAATATCATGTGAAAGCTGTATACGGTAATATTGATGGCAGAAAAATAAGAGCTATCTATCCTAAAATTCAAAAATTTACATGTGAAAATGTAAAAGTATTAATGACTCATATTGGAGGGTATCCTAATAATTATACTAAAGATATTGAAAAAGAAATTGAATCATTTAAGCCTGATCTATATATATGTGGACATTCACATATATTAAAGATAATGTATGATAAAAAATATCAACTTATACATATTAATCCCGGTTCAGCTGGTAAAGAAGGCTTTCATCAGAAAAGAACAGTGGTATTATTAAGTATTCAAAATACCAAAATACATGACATCAGAGTAGTTGAGCTGGGGCCAAGAGCAAAATTAACGTAACCTATTGATAGAATCAAGTAACTCGTTATCTCTCATTATAGCTTTAATGGATAGATAATATAGTATTTTACCTGCTAAAAAAAATGGTAAAATAATCACATTAAAACCACAACTATTACTAACAGAGTAAGCACCCGAAGAAACACCATTGAAATAATTATATAAAGTCCATAAAATAATTATAGAACAAAAAAACGATAAAAAATATATCAATTTGATTTGTCTTTTTCTATTCTGAAAAGAAAAAACTGTTAATATAACTAACAATAAAAAAAAACAAACACTATAATAATTATTTAAAATATATAACGAATTAACGTCATCTATACAATGAAAAAATGGAATTTTGAAAAATGCAAAAACAATAGATATTGTTCCAATAATAATATAAAGCGTTTGAATTCTCTGAATCATATATATTTTTCTGCAATAAATTTTTCTGCAATATATATAATTATTTAAAAGAATGTTGTATAATTGCATTGCTATTATCCTAATACGCCTCATTTGAAATTTCCCTTTTAATAATATTTTGGTAATTAAATTTGTCGGCAAACTAAACCATATTTTATATGTATGATATATTAGAATTAAAAAAGAAAAAATTACAAAATTTGCAAGAAATTGCAGAAAAGCTAGAAGTATCTGAAATTAAAAATTTTAAAAAAATGGATTTGATTTATCAAATTTTAGATAAACAAGCTTCATCACCTCATCAGCAAGAAGAAAAAATACTAAAACAAGCAAAGAGAATCAATAAGAAAAATATGCCTAATAAAGAAAATAACAAACTTAAAACTAGTAAAAAAGAAGAAAAAGCTGTAAAAGATCCTGATTTAGCTTCAAAAGAATACTCCGAAAAAAAACGATCTAATAATAAAAAGCACGAAGAAAAAACTCATAAAATAAAAAAAGATGTTGATTATAATTTTGAATCAGAAGTGATTGGAGAAGGTGTGCTAGAAAAAATGCCGGATGGTTATGGTTTTTTAAGATCTTCAGATTATAATTATTTAAATTCACCAGATGACATATATGTATCACAATCACAAATCAAATTATTCGGACTAAAAACTGGGGATACGGTTACTGGTGAAATTAGACCCCCAAAAGAGGGAGAAAAGTTTTTTCCTCTTGTAAAGGTGATGAAAATTAACAATCTAGCACCCAGTATTGTTAGAGATAGAGTAGCTTTTGAACATAAAACACCGCTATTTCCTGATGAAAAATTTAAAATAGTTGAAAAAAATTCCACTATTTCAACCAGATTAATTGATCTATTCTCTCCTATTGGAAAGGGACAAAGAGGTCTAATAGTAGCACAGCCTAAAACTGGAAAAACAGTCCTACTAAAAGAAGTGGCTAATGCAATAGCTGCTAATCATCCAGAAGTATATCAGTTAGTATTATTAATTGATGAACGGCCTGAAGAGGTTACTGATATGGCAAGGACGGTAGCTGGTGAAGTTATTGCATCGACATTTGATGAGCCTGCAGAAAGACATGTCAGAGTGGCCAATATTGTATTAGAAAAAGCAAAAAGAATGGTAGAGTGTGGGCATGATGTCGTTATTTTACTTGATTCAATTACTAGATTAGCACGCGCATATAATACTGTAGCCCCTGCCTCTGGAAAAATACTTTCAGGTGGTATTGATGCAAATGCACTACATAAACCTAAAAGATTTTTTGGATCAGCACGAAATATTGAAAATGGGGGCTCATTAACAATCATTGCAACTGCTTTAGTAGAAACAGGATCTAAAATGGATGAAGTGATTTTTGAAGAATTTAAGGGTACTGGAAATATGGAGATGCAATTAGACAGAAGTATTTCAAACAGAAGAATTTACCCTGCTATTGACTTAATTAGCTCTGGAACTAGACGAGAGGATTTATTAATCAGCAAAGAAAAATTACAGAGAATGTGGATTTTAAGAAAACATCTTGCTGATATGAAGCCTATTGAAGCAATGGAGTTTATAAAAGATCGCCTTGAGGGTACAATCAATAATGAGGAGTTCTTAATCTCAATGAATAGTTAGTTCTTTTAAAAGTATTCTTCTAAATCTAAACCAGAAAAAGTACCTGAACTCATTAATAATAAATTATTATTACATGGCATAAAATCATTTAATAATGACTTTAACTCTGTTTTATCATTGATTATTTTTAAGTTATTATGTTTGATAGCAGATGATATTAAATGGCTAGTAATATTTTTTGATTTCTTTTTAGCGGGATCTATATAGACCCAAACTTCATCCGAATTAACAAATGATTTTTCATAATGATTTAAAAAGCCTGAATTGAAGCTACTAAATGTATGTAGTTCAAAACAAGATATTAACTGCCTATCAGGATATAGTTCTTTAACTGCATTAACAGTTGCTAATACCTTTGAAGGAGAATGTGCAAAGTCTCTATAAACACAGCTATCTACATATTTTTTAACTAAACTCAACCTGTTATTAGCGCCTTCAAAACTCTGTATTGATGAATAAAAGATTGCTTCCGAAATACCTAGCTTTAAACATACTAATTTAGCTGCTTCTAAATTTTGTAAATTATGATTGCCAAATATTTTCAACGGAATTTTTTCACGATTATAATGAATATACACAACTTCATCTTTAATCTCATAATCTGTTTGTAAATAAGATTTTGAATTGACATTATATTTTAAATAATTAGATAAAAAACTATCTTTTTGATAATAATATATATCTCCTTCTGATTTTATAACCCCATCAATGATACTTTTAAAAGCATTTTCATAAGAAGCAAGAGTTGGAAAGACATTAATATGATCCCAAGACACCCCTGAAACCACTAAAACATCTGGATTATAATGAAGGAATTTTGGACTTTGATCTATAGGTGAAGAAAAATACTCATCACCCTCTATAATAATTAAATTGTGATTTTTTAAGCTAACTAAATTAGTTAAAGATTTAATTTTTGCACCCAGCAAATAATCTGCTTGTATATTATTAATATTTAAAACATGGAGTATCATTGAAGTGATTGTTGTTTTACCATGACTACCCGCAATTACTATTCGTTTTTTATTCTGAGAATACTGCCAAATGAATTCAGGAAAAGACAATATATTAACACCTATCTTTTGTGCTTTTAATAGTTCTGGATTATTGAGTCTGGCATGCATGCCAATAATTACCATATCTAAATCACGTGTTATAATATTGTCATTCCAACCATCATATTTTGGGAAAATACCGTGTTTTAACAAATTCGATTTTGCAGGGTCATAAATCACATCATCTGAACCTGTTACAAGATGGCCATTATTATGTAACTCGATCGCTAAACTATGCATAATTGCACCTCCAATCGCAATAAAATGTATTCTCATATATAGTACTTAATAAATAATATTATATATTACAATATACTATGTTTATGAAAATACATGTTATAAATACTGGAAACTTTAAACTCGATGGTGGAGCTATGTTTGGTGTAGTACCAAAAACAATTTGGTCAAAAACAAATCCTGCCGATAAAAATAATATGTGCTCTTGGGCAATGAGATGTTTATTATTAGAATTAGAGGATAAAAAAATACTAATTGATACAGGCATTGGTAATAAACAAAGTGAAAAATTCTTTAAACACTTTTATTTACATGGATCTGACAACCTGATTAATTCACTACATCAAGTGAATATACAACCTGAAGAAATTACACATGTTTTTTTTACTCACCTACATTTTGATCATTGCGGTGGGGCTATAATTAGAAAAAATAATTCTTTTCAACTTCTATTCAAAAATGCTATTCACCTAACTAATCAAGACCATTGGAAATTAGCAAACCAACCAAATCAAAGAGAAAAAGCATCGTTTTTAAAAGAAAATTTTACTTTAATTGAAAAAGAAAACAAATTACGATTTATTAAAGAAGGTCAATTATTTGATAGTATTGATGTTCGTTTTTTTTATGGCCATACTGCTGCTCAAATGATTCCCATTATTCATTTTAATAATAAAAAAATTGTCTTTGTTGCAGATCTGCTTCCCTCTGTAGGACATATACCTCTTCCATATGTAATGGGTTATGATACACAACCTTTAGTCACACTACAAGAAAAAAACCAATTTCTTAGTGAGTCTGTAATGAATAATTACATTTTATTCTTAGAACATGACTACCAATATGAAGCCTGTACGGTAAAATATGATAATAATAAGTTTAAGGTAGATAAAGCAGGTAAATTAATCGACTTCCTCTAACCCGTTACATTCCTCCCAAATTGAAATTTCATCAACTAGTAAATCTAACTCTGCATATAAATTTTTTAATTTTTTAGGAGCTTCCAATCTATCAATAACTTTATGTCTATTCCCATTTACAAACACTTCTGTAATTACAGATGGGAGATCTGTAACTTCTGAAATATACTTATCATCTAAATCAAAAAATTGTATTTCATCTAATAAGAATTTTATATAATTGATTTTCTGACGATTGATATTAGATTGAAAGCAACCAGTTTTTTGGACAAATCTAACTCCATTATATAAAACTTTACCTGACTCATAAATACTAATCATATACTGAGGACATTCCCCATAACATGGTGTACGCTTCATAGTAATTAAAGGTGTTACCTCTGTATAAAGCTTTCTAGGTAATACACAAGATAAAGTACAAAAAAATAAAAAAAGAACTAACGATCGCCCCATAGAGTTATCTATTTTGATTTTTTCTGGACATTTCTTCAAGTTTTTGTTGAAATTTAGATTTTTTTATTGGTTTCTTTTTATTTGCTTGTAACATCTTATATAATTTTTCATCATCAATACTTCTTCTAATAATAGCTTGTTGGGCAAATGTGATCAAATTGGCTAAAAAATAATAGTAGCTTAAAGCTGCCGAATAATTATTCATGACAAACAGAAATATAAGGGGCATCATATACATTACATATTTCATTTGTGGCATCTGTGAATTAGCAGAAAGTTGATTAGAATACATCATCTGGAGAACAGTAGCACCCGTCATTAATAATGCAAATAAACTAATATGATCACCATACAAAGGGATATTAAAACCAAGATCTAAAATAGAATCATATGTTGACAAATCATCTGCCCATAAAAATGGTTGCTGCCTTAACTCAATAGAAGCTGGAAAAAATCTAAATAAAGCAATTAAAATAGGCATTTGAAAAAGTAAAGGCAAGCACCCTCCAAGTGGATTCACTCCAGTTTTTCTATACAAATTCATTTGTGCTTGTTGCTTTTGCATCGGATCTTTTATTTTCTCACTTATAGCATCTATCTCTGGCTTTAAAACTCGCATTTTTGCCATTGACATATAAGAACTCTTTGTTGGTAAGAATAATAAAAATTTAATGGTCAATGCAATTATTAAAATAATTAAACCATAATTCAAACCCATATTATCTAAAAAATTAAACATAGGAATCACTAAAAATCTATTAACCCAACCAAAAACAAACTTACCCAAAGGAACTAATGATTCGAAGCCTTGATTAAAAGATTTAAGTAAGGAATATTTATTAGGTAAAAAATAAAAGTTAAAGGCGTAATTATTATTCAAATTATCATACTCAATTTTAAATTCCGATGATAATCTTTTAATATACTCATCTGAATCAGGAGTATATGTGCTAAAAGTTGCTTCTCTAAAAATATTACTAGAAGAAATAATCGTAGAAAAAAACTGTTGCTTATGAGCAACCCAAAAAGGTTTTTCAACAGTTTTTTCTGAGTCCTTCATTAAAGACATTTGCTTAGAACTAGTTTCATTTAATGAATAATTAATAGTTGTAGTATTACGTTCATTATTAAAGTTTTTTTCTAGCTGATGAATATTTTGAGTAAATAATAGTTTATTAGGTTCAATATATGTGTTGCCATTCTCTGTAATAACATTAAATTTTAAATTATAGCTATTTGGAATTAATTCATAAATAAATTTAATTGTATTTAGATGTTGATCCTGATGTATAAAAATTAATTTATCCTTTTCCTGAATTACATCTTTGAAAACAATTTGATTACTGTTGATTATTTGGTCTTTAATAAAAAAAGAAAAATTAAAATCTAAATCTTTAATCAATTTTAAATCTAAGGAATCATAAGTATAATAATCCTTAAGGATAAGCTCATTAATACAAGCACCATAATTAGAAAATTTTAAAGACAAAAGACTATTAGATAATGAATAAAAGACCGTGTCAATATCATCCATGTAATTATTTTCTAAACTTAAATCACTGTGCTTATTTGAGGGCGTTTCAATGATTAATTTTTGATCTAAACTAATATTATTGATTGTATCTTTCGCATTAATCTGAGTCGATGCAATCGGGACTTGATTAATATTAAACCACATAAGTAGTCCAAAAATTAAAAACATCCCAATAAAAAAATTAAAATCTAAACCCTTTTGTTCCATAATTAATTATCTAAAGAAAGTGATTTGATGAAAGATACAAAAAGAGGGTGAGGATTTATAAATGAGCTCTGATATTCTGGATGAAATTGCACACCTACAAACCAAGGATGATCTTTTAACTCTATAACTTCCACCAAATTTAAATCTTTATTAATCCCCGAGAAAACCATTCCATGATCTGAAAAAATATGTTTATAATCATTATTCAACTCATATCGATGGCGATGTCTTTCCTTGATAAATTCTGCTTGATAAGCCACATAAGATAAAGAATCTTTTTGAAGACAACATGCATAACCACCCAATCTCATAGTACCCCCCTTATTTACAATATCTGTTTGATTTTTCATTAAATCTATAACAGGGTATTGTGTGTTGCTATTCATTTCTGTGGAATGTGCGTTTTTAAGACCACACACATTACGAGCAAATTCAATAACTGCAACTTGCATGCCTAAACAAATACCTAAAAAAGGAATATTGTTTTTACGAATATATTTGACAGCAATAATCTTACCTTCTATACCTCTATCACCAAATCCAGGTGCAACAATAACCCCCATGCAATCTTTTAATTTGTTTTTAATATTTTGAGAATTTATTTTTTCTGAATGAATCCATTTAACCTCAATACTGCGCCCCAATAAAGCACCTGCGTGTATTAAGGACTCATAAATAGACTTATATGAATCTTTTAATTCAACATATTTTCCTATAATTGCAACCGTATTTTTCTTTTTAGGATTTTTTAATTTCCTCAATCTTTTTTCCCATAGGGAATTATCTATTTTTTTTAACTTTTTAATTCCAACTTTATGAGCTACCACACTATCTAGATTCTGTTCAAGCATAAGCGAAGGAACCTGATAAATAGTAGATGCATTAATAGCCTCTATTACACATTCATAATTTACATTGCAAAATAATGCAATTTTATTTTTAACATTTTCTGTGAGATTAATCTCAGTTCTACATACAATTACATCAGGTTGCACACCAGACTGTAACATAGTTTTGACAGAATGCTGAGTGGGCTTTGTTTTTATTTCTCCTGTGGAACTTAAAAATGGTAAAAGTGTAAGATGAACAACACAAACATCATCCTTGCGCTCAAATTTTAATTGACGTAATGCTTCTATATAGGGTAAAGACTCTATATCTCCAACTGTCCCTCCAATTTCAACAATAATGATTTTAAACTTTTTTTTGGTTTCCAATAATAGAATGCGATTTTTTATTTCATCCGTAATATGCGGAATAACTTGGACTGTTTTCCCTAAAAAATCACCTTTTCGTTCTCTTTCAATTACATTTTTATAAATACTTCCAGTGGTAACATTATTTAATTGAGACATTGGAATATCTAAAAATCTTTCATAATGACCCAAATCTAAATCTGTTTCTGCTCCATCATCTGTCACATAACATTCACCATGCTCATACGGATTTAAAGTTCCTGGGTCAACATTTAANTATGGATCTAATTTNANAATNGTAGTTTTATAACCTCTTGATTGAAATAAATTNCCNANAGAAGANGCAANAATACCTTTTCCTAAAGANGAGGTAACTCCACCGGTAACAAAAATAAATTTAGATCTAGACATTAAAGAAATGTTTCACGAATTTAACAAAACTACATGAAATAATACACGTAATAGTAATTAAATATTAATTAAAATTTCCAATTTAAACCAATACTTGGAATAATTGGCAGTTGATTGACACGGACAGCATTCACTCTATCATAATAAAAAATATTATTTCTATTATAACAGTTAGTGACTCCAAGTGTAATTTCTAGAATATTAAATGTAGTGAAACTATATGTTTTTTTAATAGACAAATCTAGTCTATGATAATCTGGCAACCTGCCGGAGTTTAAATCAGAGTATAAAATACCTAAGTCACCATTAGATAAATTAATATCTTCATCTAATTCATTATATAAATTTAACTCNTCATAATATGCTTGGGTTTTAGTAAACGGAAAACCTGATCCATAATTCCACCTTAAACTAAACTCCCAAGTTTTANNTTTGTCAATTAAATATGAAAAGACCAAATTGAAATTATGTCTACGATCATAGTGTGGATTATATACTTGTAACTCATCCTCTCTTTCAATCAAACCATANGAATATACAGACCAAATATTCAATCTATTATCNACATACTTAATCAAAACATCAAATCCTGAAGCCACACCTTTTTCTACAATAAACTCTTTTTTTAAAAAATCTGGTTGATTTTCAAATTCTGGAGTATCATCAAAAACTTGATTTTTATTTTCAGCAATTAACTGACTAAAATCTTTAATATAACCTTCAAGATTTAAATCTATATATGAACCTATCTCATACTCTAAACCTACTATGTAATGAGTTGACTTTTGCAAAGAAGACTGAACCTCATTTCCCTGAAAATACTCAGGCAAACTATTAGTACTNGANAAAAATCCTGAAAACAAATTAACTACATCTCTCTCACTAGATGTNGCCATTAAATTCTGAGAAAATTTACCAAATGAACTTTTTAATCGAAACTTCTCATTGACATTATATTTAAGACCCAGTCTAGGCTCTAGAGATGTTTCTCCTAAAGAAGTGTAATTTTGTAACCGAAGACTCGGTTCAATAATGAATCTATTATTATCATTAAACTTATAATGAAAATAAGCAGCGAATTCTGTAGANTGATCTTGTTCTTCAATAAGAGCAGATATAGCATTTCTAAAATATAATTCAGTAGTATAACCAAGAACTTCCACTCCATATTTNAACTCATGCTTTTTAGATATAAAATACAAGAAATTTAAACCAATGTTAAAACCATCAATATTACTATTATTAACAGGCTCGCCTACGTCTTGTTGAGAAATATCATATTTTGAATACGACATTTTTCCCTCTATTAACATTTTTGCAGATGATGGCACAAGAACTATATTAGAACCAAAACCATAAGTAGTCCAACCNAAATTAGTTAAATCCGTATAATTAACATTATCATTGAAACCAAAGCCATAAAGATTAATTTTACTACCATTCTGACTAAAAAAAGANAGTTTACCATAAAAATCTGAAAATGAATATGGCAAACCAACAGTATCAACATAAGAGTAGAAGTACTTAGATGTTTTATCTAAATACGAACTTTTTGCACTTAAAAGAAACGAGTTAGAAAAAGTNCTTGAATCTGAACTAAAAANTGGACCCTCNAATAAAAACTTACTTCCAAAAGTATTCATTGANAACTTACCAGTAAGTCTTTTTTTATTGCCATCTCTGGTTTTAATATCCATAATCGATGATATTCGCCCCCCGTATTGTGCTCCAAAACCACCAGTATATACATCAGCCTTTTTAATGATGTCAGTATCAAACACTGAAAAAAAACCAATGGAATGAAAAGGACTATATATTGTCATACCATCTAATAAAACTTTATTGTGAATTGGTGCCCCCCCCCTAATATANAATTGACCTCCTTGATCACCTGTAAAAATAACACCTGGCAAAACTTGTAAAAACTGTGCAATATCTGNTTCTCCCCCAACACTTGGCAACTTNTTAATCGATTTACTGGTNAATTTAATTACACCTGTATTAACTTGTTTTTTTTGTTCTTCTCTTTCTGCATTTACCGTTACATTCTGCAAGGTAATAGACTGTGTAGTTAAAAATATTTTAGTNGTGATTAATANATTATCAAGACTTATATTNACAACCTGTTNAGAGTCATTATAGCCAATAAAACTAGCTTTAAGTTTATAATTGCCTAGTGGGACATTTGGAATTATAAAATACCCATTATCATCTGAAACCACACCTAAATCTGTTCCTTCTAAAANAATATTAGCAAAAATAATAGGCTCCTCTGATTGTTTTTCATACACAAAACCTCTAATCGTTCCTGACTGAGCCCACAAAATCAATGGGGCTACCAAAACAAGAAAAAAAAGACTACGAGTCATAATTATGATTTAATAACATCGCCAAATATATAACCTTTTAGAAAACAAATAGTATATATAAACATAATTCATTTAAAAATAATTCTCAATACTAAATCTTTTAAGAAATCATAATTAAAGTTGCCGTGTATACCTTTACTTTTTAAATCTGCCTCTCTTANTAATGAAATAATTCTAATACAATCTTGAAATGTNTAAGTTTTACAACCTGTTTTGTAAACCTTAATAAAAAATGGATGTACTTTTATTTGGCCAGCAATCATTGAATCAGATTGCCCCGGGTTTGAGTGCATAATAATTAACTTAGAATAAAAAGAAAATAAAAGTCCGATGATTAAAGGCAATGGAAACTGCTTTTGATTACTAATAAAATAATCAACAATTAAGATAACTTTATTACTATCTTTTGAAGCAAGAGCATTCTGTAACTCAAAAGTATTATAATGTCTATGTACTCCTATATGTGAATGTACATTTTCAATTGATATAATTCCATTGGTAATGATATTGGACAATTTATTAATTGCGTTGGTAATTTTTGACAAATCATTTCCTAAAAAATCAATTAATAAAGCTTCAGCAGGTTTTTCAATTTTTATATTTGCTTCAGCTAAATTATATTGAATCCAACGAGATATTTGTTGACCATATAGCGCTTTACTTTCTATAACAATACCATTTTTTTGAATAGCCTTTACCCATTTTTTTCTTTTATCTATAGTTTTATTTTTATAGCAAACAACTAAAACAGTACTTTGAATAGGACTAGTGAAATAATTTGTCAACTCTGTAATATTGGAAAGCTTTTGAGCTTCTTTTAATACAACTAATTGCCTATCACCCGTCATAGGGAATGACTTAACTACAGAAAGTAATGAAAATACATCCGTTTGCTTACCGTAGAAAATTTTTTGATTAAAAATTTTTTCAGACTCAGGAATTACATTTTTAAGAAATGAATTAGCAATCTTATCAATAAAAAAATCTTCCTCGCCATACAATAAGTAATTAGAGGATATGTCATTATTCTTGATTGAAGTCAAAACCTTTTCAATATTCATGCTCAACACATATTTTTAATTAAATTAAAAATAGTTAAATTAAGATTGAATTACTTTAATAAATGAAATTAAAAATAAAAAACAATAAAGAATATATATTCGATTTAGTACGAAAAAAATATGTTTTAAATCAACCCGAAGAATGGGTAAGACAACATATTATTCAATATCTAAATACTCAAAAAGGTTATCCAATTTCATTGATGTCTGTAGAAAAAAAAACAATAGTAAATAAATTAATAAAACGATGTGATATTATTTGCTATAATCAAATGGGCAAAGCATTACTATTAGTGGAGTGCAAAGCCCCAAAAGTTAAATTAAATACAAGCTATTTAAATCAAAGTATTAATTACCAAAGAACTATTCAAGCAAAATATATTTTAATCACTAATGGTACAACGCACTTTTGTTTTACCTTACAAGACGGAGCACCAAAATTTATCGATAAAATACCTAAATACATTAATGATTAATTAACTGACAGAACTTATATATCTATATTTTTTGACGAATTTAATTTATCTAAATCATCCAATATAACGACATACAAATACGCAGTACTTAACTGTGTTAATGGAATTGCAATTATTAATCCTACAAAAAATGAAAGAAAGCCTAAAGCCACAATAACAAACATTGCAAATACAAATGCAATTAAGTTAAATTCAAGCCCCTTGGTTAAATGCCAACTTTTTTTAATCGCTTGATCAAAACTTATATCCTGATCTACAATTAAATACTGCGCAAACATTAATCTAACCATAACATAGATGCCCGGGAGAATGAACAAAACAAACCCCATTATTATTAACACAGAGCAAATTAGCAGTGTGGCTAAATAATGCAAGAACTTCATACTTGTAATGGCTAATAAGTCATTGAAACTAACTCTTTCACCTCTTATATATCTGATCGAGATTAAAGTTATAGTAGATGAAAAATAACAACTTAATAATGTAAAAAATAAGGCAACTGATGGCATAATATTACCAAGAAGATTAATAGCAATAGTAAACAATGTAATACCTATCCAAAAAAGGATATTTTCTTTCAATTTAATCCACGCTTGACTAATAATTTTTGAAATAGAAAATTCAAAATGAGACATATAATTCGAGTTTCAATGTTATCACAGTAAATATAATAATTTCCATACTACCCATAGAATCACATAAGTAGAATAAATTAGTTTGATTAATGTCCCTAAAGCAAATCCAATAAATGAACCAAAAGCAATCTTTAATGCGTTAGCCTTATTCTTATTGTCTATTAAAGCTCCAAAAAAAGCTCCAAAAAAGGGACCCAAAATAAAGCCTAATGGAGGCACAAAAAAACCCACAAAAAGACCAATAATTGTACCATAAATTGCATTTTTTTTGCCACCAAATTTTTTTACACCAAAATACTGACAAAGGTAATCCAATAAAAATACCACAATTGTAATCAAAGTATACAATAACAATTGACCTTCAGTAAGTTTATAATCTGTAAAAAAATGTAATGTTAAAAGTCCCGAAAAAGTCAATACTGGACCAGGAATAATGGGGAAAATAGCTCCTAAAAAGCCCAGTAATAATAATATAAATACAACACAAAAAATTAAAAATTCTATCATAGAATTAAATATACTACATATAATTATGATAAATGCTAATCATCTTTTTATTAAATTTGCAAATAATACAACGATATTATGAAAAAAAGTATTTATAATATTTCGCCAATTGATGGTAGATACACACACTTAACAGAAGATTTAAAAAAATATTTTTCTGAGGCAGCACTAATAAAATATCGAGTTTATATTGAAATTGAATACTTTATAAACCTATGCAACATCAACTTACCTGAACTCCAGGGGGTCTCAAAAAAAAAATTAAAAGATGTTGCTAAAATTGCTTCCGAAATATCTGAAAAAGATATTTTAGAAATAAAAAAAATAGAAAAAGTTACAAATCATGATGTTAAAGCAGTTGAGTATTTTATCAAGAAAAAATTTAAAAAACTCAATTTATCTCAATATCAAGAATTTATCCATTTTGGATTAACCTCACAAGACATTAACAATACAGCATCACCAATCTTGTTAATGGACGCATTAAATTTGTGTTTTTATCCAGAGCTTAGTAAACTAATAAAAAAACTTTATGAGTTAAGTAGTAAATGGAAAAATATTTCCATGCTTGCCAGAACTCACGGTCAACCAGCATCACCTACAAAATTAGGAAAGGAGATAAAAGTATTTAAAGTAAGATTAGAGGAACAATTAAATCAATTAAAAAAAATTCCAAATTCCGGAAAATTTGGTGGAGCAACTGGTAATATGAATGCACACTATGCCTCTTACCCTAAAATTAATTGGCATAAATTTGCGAAAGATTTCTTACAAAGAATTAACCTAAAAAGGTCTTATCCTACAACACAGATTGAACATTATGATAATCTAGCAGCACAACTAGATGCAATAAAACGTATAAATACAATTCTAATAGATTTTAGTAGAGATATTTGGATGTATATTTCTATGCATTACTTTAATCAAAAAACAAACAAAAATGAAGTTGGATCTTCCGCAATGCCACATAAAATAAATCCTATTGATTTTGAAAACGCAGAAGGCAATTTAGGTCTTGCCAACTCAATACTCACCCATTTATCAGAAAAATTACCTGTCTCAAGGTTGCAGAGAGATTTATCAGATTCAACAGTAATGAGAAATATTGGAGTACCATTTGCACATAGTATCATATCATATAAAGCAATTATAAGAGGATTAGATAAACTCACTATAAACGATGAAAAAATTCGTACTGACTTAAATCATGATTGGGGCATATTAGCTGAAGCAATTCAAACAATTCTAAGAAGAGAAGGAATCAATAAACCATATGAATTACTAAAAAAAGTAACACGCAATAATCAAAAAATCAATGAAATTACAATTACACATTTTATTGAAAACTTAGAAGTCACAAATGCTGTCAAACAAGAGTTAAAACAATTAACACCATTTAATTACACTGGTCAATCTTAATTGTATTTTTTTAGAAATTCCAATGCAACTCTTTCCCCAATAGAAAGACAAGCAGTTGCAGCTGGAGAAGGAGCATTTAAAACATGAATACTATTTCCTTTAGTGATAATTTGAAAATCTTCAATAATTTCTCCATCCCTACCTAATGCCATAGCCCTAACACCAGAACGGCCAGATTCTATATCAGATGTTTCTAGTGAGGGTATAAGTTGTTGTAAATGTTTTAAAAAAACATTTTTTGAAGATGCTTTTACCATTTCTTTCAAGCCAAATTGCCAGTGATTTATAAATAATTTCCAAGTCCCTATATATGTTAAAGAATCTAATGTGTCTTGGAGACTAAATGACATTTTATTATATCCTTCACGTTTAAAAGTAAAAACAGCATTGGGACCACATTCTATTTCACCATTTATCATTCTAGTAAAATGCACACCTAAAAATGGGAATTCTGGATTTGGTACAGGATAAATTATATTATTCACTTTATGCTTAGCTTTTTCCGTCAAAGTGTAATAATCACCCCTAAAACCAACAATTTTGAAATCTAACTTTAAACCATCTTCTTTTGCTAATCGATCTGAAAACAAGCCAGCACATGAAATAATTTTACTACCAGTAAAAATGCGATTTTGCGTGTGAATAATAGAATTATTAGAACGATGTGTAATTTTTAAAACTTGTGAATTAGTCAATATCTCACTTTCAGAGTTGATTTTTTTTATTAATGATGCAAATTTATTAGCTACAGCTCTATAATCTATAATACCTGTTTCAGGAACCCAAATTGCGGAAAATCCTCTTACGAATGGTTCAATTTCCTGTATTTTTTTTGCATCAATAATTTCTAAATTTTCTAAACCATTATTACGCCCTCTTTTTAATAAAGCTGGTAGAGCTAATGATTCTTTTTCATTTTTTGCTACAACTAATTTACCACATACCTCATGATTAATCTGATGCTTTTTGGCAAAATCAACTAATTCACGCCTACCAGCAACGCAATTTTTAGCTCTATATGATTCTGGCTTATAGTATAAACCTGAGTGTAAAACGCCTGAATTCCTTCCACTTTGATGCAAGGCTAATTCTTTCTCTTTTTCAAGAATCAGAATTTTTATTTGAGGCATTTTTTTTTGAATCTTATAGGCACTAGCTAAGCCAACTAATCCTCCACCTATGACAATTAGATCATATGTTTTCTCTATATTATTCACTCAACAATAATGGTTTAAATATTAAAATACCAACTAAAAAAAATATCACTATAATTACTAATCCTGCTTGTTGGGTTCCAAATGCACTTGTTAAAAGACCAAAAAACAATGGACCTAGAAATGCTGTTGCTTTACCAGAAAAAGCATAGAATCCGAAAAACTCATTTTTCTTATTTTCAGGAGTTAATCTTGCCATTAAAGAACGACTTCCTGCCTGATTAGGACCTTGCATTAAACCAATAAAAAAACCTGCAATCCAAAATAATGTTTTTGGAGTGATTAAATGATTGAAGTTAGTTAAAAATGGGGCAAAAAATGCCAGTAAGGTAGACAATAACAATGTCCATAAAGTAATCATTAACATACTTTCAACGCCTATTTTATCTTCTAAATGACCAAATAAAAAAGAACCAATACAAGCAGAAATATTTAAGACAACACCTAAAATTAAAATTTCATTAAAACTAAATTGTAATGTACCTGCTGCATAAATACCTCCAAATGCAAAAATTGTTATTAAAGCATCATTATAAAATAATCTAGCAATTAAAAATCTAACAATTTTTTTATGTTCACGCACATTGCGAAAAGAAGAAATAATTGATTGAAAAGATTGTTTGAAGTATTTATGGATTCCTTTGTTTGGTTTGGTATCTTTTAAAAAGATAAATGTTGGAATACTAAAAATAAAAAACCAGGCTGCAACTAATAAATTAATCAACTTAATATTAGATATATCCTCTAAATCTAGACAAATAAAAGATACCGCTAATGAAATCAATCCACCAACAAAACCTAAACCCCAAGCATAACCGGATATTTTTCCCATATTGCTATTAGTAGCTAAATCTGATAAATAAGAATTACAAAATACTGTTCCAAACTCAAAACCAATATTGGCTATAATAAATACTATAAGAGCAATAATTGCCACATCAAACTCTAAACCTAGAATATTGTAACTTTGATTGGGTTCAAAAAAATATAAACATACCGTGGCCACAATACATAAGTATGTTGAAATCATTAAAAACACCTTTCTATAGCCTCCTGAATCCGCTAAAGCCCCCAAAAATGGTGACATTAGTGCTACAAAAATAGCTGTGATTGAAATACCCAATGACCATAAAGAAGTACCCACTTGATTGTTGACAGCTAATGATTCTGTAAAAAAAGCGCTAAAAATAAATGTAACTATTAAGGTAGTAAATGGCTGATTAGCAAAATCATACAAAGACCATGCGATTATCTCCTTGTTTTTTTTAATGTTTTTAATCATGTTTTAATTCCAAATGATCATATATAGTCAAGTTATTATAGTCTATAATAGATTTTAAATCCTTAACATAGAACTCTCTCCTTTCGGAATACATAATTAATTCTTGAATCAACTCAATCGATGTAATATCTTTTAATCTATTAACTCGATAATTTGCATATGCATAACCTTTGGCTAAGGTACGCAAGTAATGCGAGATTGATTCAGAAATATTATTATACTTCTTAACATATACTAGTGAAGAATTATTTGCTTCTAATTTATTTACATCATTATTATAAGTATGAATACCAAATAAATTATTCCCCTCTAAAAAGAACCTAGAAGTACCCCAACCAGATTCAATTGCAGCTTGTGCAATAATTATAGAATTCGGTTGTTCTTTTAAACATAATAACAAATCATAAGAATTATCACAATTACAATAATCATATAGGGATTGGATTGTATCGTTAATATTAGTATTGTCAAAATGATCAAGAACATAATTATACCCCTTCTTGATTTTATCTTTTTCAAGTAAGATAGCAGGTAGGATAAAATCTATAAACTTTATTTTTTTTTCACTAACCGGTAAATTAGAAAAATTAGGATTATTGATATAAATAATTGGAGCTACATCACCACCTTGCACTGATTCTATATCACTAATATGCTTGTTGTCAATAATAATATTTTTTATAGAATTTTGAAATACCGATTGAGAAAAAAGAGGAAATGAAATAAATAAGAATAACCAATTCATTAGAAATTATGTTTTTTATTTATATGAATGTAATCAGTTGATTCCCTAGTTCAAAATTAGTATAACGAAATTGCATCAGCTTCATAATTTAACAATAACTCGTTTAATAAGATAGTAAATGACCTGGTTTTGAAGTCATTTGCTTGATTGGAGGAGCAAATCGAGTAAGTTTTATACCCTTAGTTGCTGCCTTATATTCGTCAAGTGTAGGAGTTCTTCCTAATATTGCAGATAAAACAACAACTGGAGTAGACGCCAGTAATGACTCTCCCTTCTTACGATCAGAGTCTTTTACCACTCTTCCTTGAAACAGGCGTGTAGAAGTAGACATTACACTGTCGCCTTTTTCTGCTTTTTCTTGATTACCCATACATAAATTACAACCGGGACGTTCAAGATATAATATGTTGTCATACTGCGTACGAGCAATTGCCTTAGGAGCTAAATCATCGAATTCGAAACCAGAATACTTCTGAAGAATTTCCCAATCACCTTCTTCCTTAAGTTCATCAATAATATTGTATGTGGGTGCTGTTACTACTAATGGAGCTTTGAATTCCACTTTTCCAGAAATTTCTTCTAGATTTTTTAACATCTTAGCAACAATTTTAATATCCCCTTTGTGCACCATACAGGAACCCACAAAACCTAAATCTATATGTTTTTCACCTTTGTAGAAAGAAAGACCACGAATAGTATCATGTGTATAACGTTTGGAAACATCTTCATTATGCACATCTGGATCAGCAATCATTGGCTCTTCAATAATATCTAAATCTACTACAAAATCAGCATAGTAATTTGCATTCTCATCAGGGTTTAATGGAAGTTTTTCACCTGATTTTATTTGATCAATTCGTTTATTGGCTTTATCAATCAAGCCCTGAAGAACTTGACTCTCGTTGTCCATCCCTTTTTCAATCATTGATTCAATACGTTCTTTAGAAATATTTAAAGACTCTATCAGTTTATCACTTTGAGAAATACAAATAGAAGCTTTTGCTTTCATTTCAGCTGTCCAGTCAGTAAAAGTAAAGGCTTGATCTGCTAAAAGAGTACCAATGTGAACTTCTATAATTCTGCCTTGAAATACATTCTCACCATTAAATCTTTTAAGCATCTGACTTTGAGTAGCGTGTACAACATCTCTAAAATCCATATGATCTTGCATCTTTCCTTTAAAGGTCACTTTAACAGATTCTGGTATTGGCATAGACGCTTCACCTGTAGCTAATGCTAATGCTACCGTTCCTGAATCAGCACCAAAAGCAACCCCTTTAGACATTCTCGTGTGAGAATCCCCACCAATAATAATAGCCCAATCATCTATTGTTAAATCATTTAACACTTTATGAATAACATCTGTCATTGGATGATATTTGCCGGAAGGATGACGTGCAGTGATAAGTCCAAATTCATTCATAAAACTCATAAGTCTTGGTATATTTTGTTGCGATTTTTTATCCCATACTGAGGCGGTATGACAACCGGACTGATAACCAGCTTCAACGATAGGCGATATAACAGTAGCAGCCATCATTTCCAATTCTTGAGCAGTCATTAAGCCAGTAGTGTCTTGAGAACCTACAATATCTACTTTTACCCGAACATAAGAACCTGCATGGAGGATTGCACTAGAATTACCAATAGCATTTTTATTGAAAATTTTCTCCACAGCTGTCAATCCCTGATCTTTAATAAAAATTTCTTTTGAGGGGGCAAAAATAGGAGCAACTGGTGCATCAAGCAGTCTAGCTGCAAAAGCTTGTAGTTTTTTACCAAATACAATAGCATAAGAGCCACCCGCCTTCATGAATTCCATTTTTTGTGGAGTAAAGGATGAAGAAACGTCTATTAATTCCTTTTCCCCATTATAAAGTTTTTTTGTTTTTGTATTAATAGTAAGAACAGTTCCTGTGTCTACGGAGTAGATTTTTTCCAATACAGGCTCATCATTTTCATCAAGAACAAGATTACCATCTGAATCGTACTTTTTCTTCCAGTTCTTTAAATCTAATCCAATACCACCCGTGACTCCAACAGTTGTTAGGAATATTGGAGAGATACCATTAGTGCCTGCTACTACTGGAGCAATGTTGATAAATGGGATATATTTACTGGCTGGTTTACCAATCCACAATGCTACGTTATTGACACCAGACATTCTAGAAGATCCAACTCCCATGGTTCCTTTCTCGGCAACCAACATAATTCTTTTATCAGGGTGTTTTGCTTGTAATTCAAGTAGTTTTTTTTGTTGTTGTTTATTATGCTCAAACATGCATTGCCCATGCAATTGTCGATCTGATCTTGAGTGCGCATCTCCTCCCGGAGAAAGTAAATCTGTGGAAATATCTCCTACACCAGCTACAAAAGTGACAAGCTTTATTTCTTCTGGAATTTCTGGTAAATTAGTGAAAAATTCAGCTTTCGCGTAACTTGATATAATTTCTGCAGCTATCTCATTACCAGATTTAAATGCCTTTTCTAAACGATTTGTATCTGCCTCATAAAGAAACACTTGAGTCTTTAAGACTTTAGCAGCTTTTTTTGATTGATTAATATTTTCTCCTAAAGCTATATCTAACAAAACCTCTATAGAAGGGCCACCTTTCATGTGTGACAATAATTCAAAAGCAAAATCTGGAGAAATCTCTTCTAAAACAGATTCACCAAGAATAATTTCTTTTAAAAAAATCGCCTTAACAGAGGCTGCACTTGTGGTGCCTGGCAAAACATTATAAATAAAAAAGTGGATAGATTCTTTTCTATATTTATTATTTAAGTCTTTGATTTGTGTAATAATCTCACCTAATAACTCTGCATTATCAATTGGTTTTGGATCAAGACCTTGACTTTTTCTTTCTTCAATTTCCTGAAGGTATGCATGATATAAACTCATAAATTTTGCTATCTATCTAATCTTAAATTAGTAAATTACAAACTAAAATTTATGCAGCTATCACTTCGAATGATAAATCTGCAATTAAATCTCTATGCAATCTTACTTTTGCGGAAAATGAACCTATAGTTTTAATAAGATTAGTGCCATTAATGGTAATGTATTTTTTTTCAATTGAAATACCATTTTCATCTAAAGCATGCTGTAAAGAAGCAGCATTTACTGAACCAAATAACTTTTTATCTTCTCCTACTTTAGACTTGATTGTCAATTCTAACCCTTCTATTTTCTTTTTAGTCGATTCTAATTCCTTGATTAATTGTTGATTTTTCTGTTCCTTTTGCCGCAAATTTTCAGCAAGTATTTTCTTCTCGGAAGAAGTAGCAAAAACAGCTAATTTATTTGGTATAAGGTAGTTTCTACCATAACCAGCCTTAACTGTGACAATGTCATCAATAAAACCTAAGTTTTCTACATCTTTTTTAAGTATCACTTCCATTTTTAAAAAATTATTTTAATAAATCTGAAACATATGGTAACAAAGCAATCTGTCTAGCTCGTTTTACAGCCTGTGCAACTTTCCTTTGAAATTTCAGTGAGTTACCCGTAATGCGTCTAGGCAATAATTTTCCTTGTTCATTTAAAAATCGCATTAAAAATTCAGGATCCTTGTAATCTATATATTTAATACCCATTTTTTTAAAACGACAGTATTTTTGTTTACTAGCCACTTCCACTTTTGGTGGAGTTAAAAAACGTAATTCTCCTGTTGATTTCTTATCTATTTCAATCATTTATTTGATTCTTTTGAAGTTAATTTTTCTCGTCTTCTTTGTGCAAATTCTACGGCATGTTTATCTTGTTTAACGGTTAAAAAACGCATTATTCTTTCATCTCTCTTTAACTCAATTTCTAAATTTGATATAACATCCGGATTAGCTTGATATTCAAAAAGCATGTAAAATCCTGTTTTTTTATTCTGAATGGAATACTTCATTTTCTTTAAACCCCATAATTCTTCAGACTTCAATTCTCCTTTAAAAGACTTTAATAAGTCCTTAAATTTATTCATAGAATCTTTCACCTGTTCATCTGAAAGAACTGGATTTAAAATTAAAACTGTTTCATAATTGTTCATCATAGTAAAATTAGATTATAATAACACACACTTTTACCCTATTACCAAAAAAGGGATTGCAAATTTAATCATTACTATCAAATAAACAAAGTTAATTCACCAAATGATATATAATATGCATTTTTTCATTAATTTGTATTGAAATAATAAAGTAGACTAGAAATAAAATTTTAGTTTTGACATTATGAGTGATTATTTAGTTTCCGCAAGAAAATACAGACCCCTTAAATTTGAAGAAGTAGTTGGGCAAAAACACATAACAACTACATTACACAATGCCATACTAAATAATAAAATTGGACACGCTTATCTTTTTTGTGGACCAAGAGGTGTTGGAAAAACAACATGCGCAAGAATTTTTGCAAATACAGTTAACAACAATGAAAATGCTGAGTATAATATTTTTGAATTAGACGCAGCCTCTAATAATGGTGTAGATCATATTCGAAATTTAATAGAGCAAGTGAAAATCCCTCCGCAAATTGGAAAATATAAAATCTATATTATAGATGAGGTTCATATGCTTTCTGATGCTGCATTTAACGCCTTTTTAAAGACTTTGGAAGAGCCCCCAAAACATAGTATTTTTATTTTAGCGACAACAGAAAAAAATAAATTAATCCCCACAATACTTTCCAGGTGTCAGATATTTGATTTTAAAAAAATTAGCATTAATGATATAGCACAGTATTTAGAAAAAATTGCTAATGAAAAAAATATTCAAACAGATGATAAAAGCTTAAAATTAATTGCTCAAAAAGCTGATGGCTCTCTAAGAGATTCTTTGTCTATTTTTGATAAAATATATACCTATTGTAATGAGACTTGGTTGTATGAGAATGTTTTAAACATACTATCATCATTAGATTCAGCATTCGCGGTTAAATTTGTTTCTCATATAATAGATAAAAATATTTCAAGCTGCTTGTTGGAAATCAATAATGTCATAAATAACGGCTTTAGTCCAAAAGAAATTCTTACAGTACTAACAATGCATTTCCGTAATTTAATAATAGCTAAGAACGCACAAACAGTCCATTTAATTACAGAGGATGCTATAATTATTGAACAAATACAGACGCAATCAACCCATTTTTCAGAAATAGAAATTATAAGAGGGTTAAATTGTTTAGATGAGACAGTAAAAAACTACACACGTTCAATAAATAAACGATTTGCTGTAGAATTATGTATTATGCAACTATGTTCACTTTCCAACACTGATGATGTTAAAAAAAAAATTCTAATCGATGATGCTCCCGAAGAAAACAAGAACTTAAATGTAATAGAAAAAAATAAAGCTATTATTACTCCATTAATTCAGAAAAGTGATAAAAAAAATGATTTAAATAACCTTCCCAAGGCTATAAAAACCAGTAACTCTACCCATCTCATTAGTATTGCTGAAGAACTCACCCCACCAAAAAAAGAAGTTCTTAAAGAAATCAGTGTTCAGGCTAAAAACAAATGGTCAGAAGAGGAAATGTTGAATATATGGAATCTGTTTGCTGAACAACAATTAAAACAAAATAAAAAAATCAATGCATATAATATATTTACAAGACATAAACCAACAAAAGAAAACGATAAATTAGTAATTGAACTAGTAAGTTTAAGTGAAAAGGCTGAATTTGAAGACGTTCAGATGGATTTATTAAATTATATGAAAACCCATTTAAAAAATAATAATATTTCAATTGAAATTAATATTACTAAAAAAGAAGGGGGAAATCTTTTGATTACTAAAAAAGAGAAGTATCAATACTTACTTGAAAAAAATGAAAATCTAAAATTATTACAAGAAACATTAGACCTAAATACAACATAAATAATAAACACATGAAAAAAATAACTGTAAAAAACGCAATAGTTGAATTAGACGGAGATGAAATGACCAGAATTATATGGGACTTTATCAAACAAAAATTGATTTTTCCATATCTGGAATTAGATATCAAATACTTCGACTTAGGTATTGAAAACAGAGATGCAACAAATGATCAAGTAACAATAGATGCTGCTAATGCAATTAAAGAACATAAAGTAGGAATAAAATGTGCAACTATAACACCTGATGAAGAAAGAGTTAAAGAGTTTAGTTTAAAAAAAATGTGGCGCTCTCCAAACGGTACAATCCGAAATATTGTTGGAGGTACAGTATTCAGAGAACCAATAATATGCAGTAATGTTCCTAGACTAGTCCCAAATTGGACAGACCCTATTTGTATCGGCCGACATGCATTTGGGGATCAATATAAAGCAACTGATGTTGTAATTAAGGGGAAAGGGAAACTTACTATGTCTTTTGAGCCAGAAGATGGAAAAGCTATAACATGGGAAGTATATAATTATAATAATGGAGGAGTCGCTTTAAGTATGTATAATACGGACGAATCTATCTATGGTTTTGCAAGATCATGCTTTAATAAAGCACTAGATAAAAAATGGCCATTATATCTATCAACTAAAAACACTATTCTTAAAGCATATGATGGTCGTTTTAAAGATATCTTTGAAGAAGTTTATCAGAATGAATTTTTTAAACAATTTCAAGCATCAGGATTAACATATGAGCATCGACTTATTGATGATATGGTAGCGGCGGCATTAAAATGGAATGGTAAATTCGTTTGGGCTTGTAAAAATTATGATGGGGATGTCCAATCTGATACAGTAGCACAAGGTTTTGGTTCATTAGGCCTCATGACATCTGTACTATTAACACCAGAGGGAGATGTAATGGAAGCAGAAGCGGCACACGGAACAGTTACACGCCACTATAGGCTACATCAACAAGGCAAACAAACATCAACTAATCCAATAGCCTCAATATTTGCGTGGACTAGAGGTTTGATGTTCAGGGGGAAACAAGATAATAATACTGAATTAATCAAATTCTGTGAAACTCTTGAAAAAGTATGTATACAAACTGTTGAAAGCGGTATAATGACAAAAGATTTGGCGCTATGCATTCATGGTAAAAAATTAGAAGAAAAACACTATGTCAATACTCAAGAATTTCTAGACACCTTAGATAAAAACCTAGCTTCTGCAATTAATCAATGAAAAAAATAATTTTATATTCTATAACACTTACATTATTAATTTTAAATATTAATTATTTATCTGCACAAGACAATAGAGGTTATATTGTGCAAATAGGTGATCAAGCACCTGAATTCATAATAGATGGGAAAAATATAATTAAAGAAAATAAAGGAAAAGTAATTATGTTACAATTCACTGCTAGCTGGTGTAGTGTGTGTATTAAAGAAATGCCACATATTGAAGAAGAGATTTGGCAAATACATAAGGATAATGATAATTTTATTTTAATTGGACTAGCAAAAGACACAGAGAAAAGGCCGCAAAAAAATAAAGAAATAGATTTTATGATTAACAAAACCGGAGTGACATACCCTATTATTAGTGATGACAAATCTATGGCTTTTAATTTATTTGCAGAAAAAAAAGCAGGTGTAACAAGAAATATAATAATTGACAAAAATGGAAAAATTCAATTTTTAACTCGTCTTTTTGACAGAGAAGAATTCAATCAAATGAAATTAAAAATTGAAAACTTACTCAAATAGAAATAGTAAATTTGTATTAATTCAAATCAAATATTGAAAATCATGAAAAACAATAAATACTTTTTATTAATAATAGCTTTCAACTTAATTATTTTATCGTGTAATGATGATGATGATAGCTTCATGAATATTAATGAACCTATTAATAATACTGTCATGGGCTGCACAAATACTGATGCTGCCAACTATAACCCAAACGCAACAGAGGATGATGGGTCATGCATTGTGTTAGGCTGTGTTGACCCAGCTGCTACTAATTTTAATTCAGAGGCAACTAATGATGATGGTTCTTGTGAATACTCAACATCTTATCTTCTCAATGGGGAATGGATGATTGTTTCACTAGAATACTCTACAGAAATCGACCTTTCATTTTTAGAACAAATTATTGGTTTTAATCCTGGAAATCAAGAACTGTCTGGAGAAGCAAATGATGCTGGAGTATGGACATTCCAATATCCTGAATATCTATATAGTAATAATTTAAATTTTAATACTGAAACTATTACTATTATTGCATTTGACATTCCTTCAATCCCTATTGATGTCTCAAGCAATGGCACATGGGAATTAGTCAATAATGACACTAATTTGCTAACTACTGATGATTTAACTGGGGTTTCATCTACTTATAATATTTTATCAATTCAAACTGACATGATATTTATGAACGGTATAATTCCTTTTTCTCAAGAAATAATGGGATTCGATGTAGACCTTCAAATAGAGGTTGAGATGCAATTACAAAAACAATGAAAAAAAAACTATATAGAAACACCAAAGAAGGAATGATTTTTGGCGTCTGTGCAGGACTAGGTGATTATTTAAACATAGACGCAGCATTTATTCGCATAATCTGGTTGCTTACTGTTATATGTTATGGAACTGGATTATTAGCTTATCTTTTGGCAGCATTATTAATCATACCTGCTAAATCAGAATAAATCATATTTGAAATTTTTTGAAAAGAACCTGGAGAACCTAAATTATTCACGATTTTATTATATTCTCCAATAATTTTTTTTCGATTTTTATCATCTAAAATACACGCCAATTCATGCTGAATATTTGTTACATTAAAATCATTTTGAATTAATTCTTTAACTACCATTTTTTCAGCTAAAATATTAACTATAGAAATATATTTAATCTTTGTAAAACACCTAGCAATCCAATAAGATATCCAATTGAGTTGATAACAAACTATCTGAGGAATTTTAAAAAATGCTAGTTCTAAAGAAGCTGTTCCTGAAGCCACTAGGGCACAAGATGCAGATTCTAAGATTTTTTTATCAAAGAACAACTCAACATCATGACCATATACTAAATCCTCATACAATGCAGTATTAATACCTTGTGCACATAAAACAACAAAGCGATAATCTGTGAATTTTTTAGCAGCGAATAACATAGTTGGTAAAAGATTTTTAATTTCCTGTTTACGACTACCCGGCATTAATACAATAACAGGTCGGCTTGACACTTTTTTGTGTTCAAGAAAATCTGGAATTAAATCAGTTAATGGATGACCAAAATAATAAGTATTTACATTGTGTTTTTTAAAAAAATCTAACTCAAATGGGAAAAGTACAAAAAGTTTATCAACATATTTTTTCAAATACTTTATTCTACCCTCTTTCCATGCCCATAATTGAGGCGCTACAAACCAAAAAACAGGAATATTTAAATTTGCTGCAAACTTAGCAGCTCTTAAATTAAAACCGGGGTAATCAATAAGAATAATTGCATCTGGATTACAAGACTTAATACTTCTTTTAACAAGAGTGAAATTATTTATAATAGTTTTTGCATTTTTTAAAACTTCCCAAAAACCTAGAAAAGATAATTTATCTAATCTTTGAACCATATCCACACCCTGCTTTTCAATGTTTTCACCTCCCCAACAAGTAAATTGTGCATTTGAATCTTTCTGTTTGAGATGTTCTATTAACTTAGCGCCATATAAATCTCCTGATAATTCCCCCGAAATAATATAATAATGCATTTTAAATTGACCCTTGGTTGATGTAAACCCAAATTAAACCATATATAAAAGTAACAAACAAAATACCTTTGCCCGTTGATTCATGTTTCAAATTAATTAAATAATATCTTAATAGCGGTGCGTTAAAAATTAAAGCAAATAATTGCATACTTTGATTGGAAAATGAATGTCCAATAACAAAAGGTATTATCATATCTTGAATAAGATAAAAAATAACTGGAATTATAAATCCTAAAAAAAGTCCTAAAAAAGCCGAATCCTTATTATAAATCATGTTCTAAGTATTTTAAAAATTTATTATGTGTCAAAACTGAACAATCTAAATGAACTGGGACAATAGAAATAAAATTATTTTCCAATGCCCAAGAGTCAGAATTCAGATTAGTAGCATCATGTTGAAAAGTACCACTTATTTTATAAAATTTTTTCTTCGCTTCTTGCCTAGATAAAATATAATCCTCAGTCCATTTGCCTTTAGCCTGACTACAAAGTTTAATACCTTTTATATTATTCGCCTTTACATCTGGAATATTGATGTTTAAAGTTATACTTTTAGGCAGACCATTTATTAAAACCGTTGAAATTATTTGATAAATAAAAGTTTTAAATGATATAAAATTTTTAGACTCATCATAACTTAAGTGAGAAAATGAAATGGATGGAACTTTATGAATTGTTGCTTCCATTGCACCATGTAAAGTGCCAGAATACAATGCATTAATAGAGTGATTAGAGCCATGATTAATCCCTGAAAGACATAAGTCGGGAAGACGAGGCAAAAGCTTATCAATTGCAATTTTCACACAATCTACTGGCGTTCCAGAACAAGTGAATTCATTATCATTTATTTTTTCAACAACAATTTCCTGATTTAACGTCATACTATGTGAAACTGCTGATCTATTCTTGTTTGGGGCAACAACAAAAACTTCTCCAAATTCACGGGCCACATTACTTAGCATTTTTATGCCATTTGAATTTACTCCGTCATCATTAACAACTAATATCAATGGTTTTTTATTTATCATTTTTTTGAATTTTTGTTTTAAATATCTGATCCCAAAGAGTAAATGTAGTTGCAAAATTCCCATTTAGTTTTTCATGATGCAAATCATGATGCTCACTTTCTCCCCAAAATGGAATCCATTTGGAAAAAAATGACTTAAAACCTGAATGCACATCTAATTCATGAATATTTCGAATCAACTGGTAAGACCAAAAAGCTAATATACTTACAGGGCAAAATAAACTTATTAAATAAATTGCAATAAATGGTCCAATATAGCCCATTAACCATTCTATTGGATGTACATAAATATATTCTAACGCCACAGGTGTTATAGCTTTATGGTGAATACGATGAATCGTTTTTAAAATGTATTGATTGGTATGCATCCAGAAATGTAAAAAATAAAAATAGATATCATCAATCAAAAGTATAACTAACAATTGAACAGTAATAATTAAAAAATCTAACTTTAATACTGGATCAAAGAGAAAGTATAAATAATATAAACCAACTCCTGAAACCAACATTAATAATATAATATTAAACAAGATAAGAGGCAACCTATTATAAAAAATACTAGATTTAATTTTTCTTTTTTGTATTCTAAACTTTTGTACGAAAGGAGAATGTATAGAAATAATTGAAATTATAAATCCTAAAACATTACATGAAAGAATAATTGCTAAAGTGTACAATACAAATTTTACTTGATCCATATATCATAAAAGTATGAAAAAAATTAATTTAAACGATGGCACAACTGTATACTGCCTAAAACAAAATGAAGCGATTGTACTAGATGATCACATTAAGGGCTATTTAAAATATGGAATCAAAATCAATAATGGTGATGTCATAATTGATGTTGGAGCTAATATTGGTATATTAGGCTTAAGACTTTCACAAATCTACCATAACATAACTATACATGCTTTTGAACCTATTCCAGAAATATACAAGGTTCTACAAAAAAACTCTGCAATCAGTCTAAACAAAAAATTTAACACCTATATGATGGGCATATCCAATACCAATAAGGAATTACAATTTACTTATTACCCCAATAGCCCTGCACTATCTACAGCTCAACCTGAAATATGGTCACGAGATAAAAATAATTTTATTGCTGCTGTACAAGGTAATATTACAAGTGCACCTAAAAAATTTTGGTGGGCTAAATTTATTCCCCAATTTATCACTCCTTTAATTGCCAAGTACTTAACTTCTAATAGTCAAACTATAACAAGTACTGTTATCACATTAAATAGTTTTATAATAGAAAATAATCTTGAAAAAGTCAATCTATTAAAAATTGATTGCGAAGGTGAAGAAATTAATGTATTACACGGAATTAGTGATGCAAATTGGAAAATAATTAATAATGTCGTCATGGAAGTTAATGATGTAGAAAATAATCTTGAAAAAGCAACAACTATTCTTTCAAAAAACGGATTTAACAATATTCAAATAGAAAAAGAAAAGGGATTTGAAAAAACAAAATTGACTAATATATATGCTAGTAAATAACTAAATATCAAAAATCTTACCTGGATTTAGTATATTATTAGGGTCAAAAATTTGCTTAATCTGTTTTTGTAATTCTAAATTTGAATCAGTAAAGGGAATATCCATGTATTGCTTTTGAACAAAACCAATTCCATGCTCTCCAGAAATAGTGCCCCCCAACTTAACACACAATTCAAATATTTCTCTTATAGCTTTATTCAAAATAACATCCCACTGATAATTTGTCAATCCATCCTTTAGAATATTAACATGTAGATTACCATCACCAGCATGTCCATAACAAATGGATTTAAAATTATATTTTGTACCTATAATTTTTACACCCTCTAATAATTTGACTAAATTGGCTCTTGGAACAACCGTGTCTTCTTCTTTATAAATAGAAAATGCTTTTACAGCAAGACCTATTGATCTTCTCACCTTCCATATCCTTTCTTGTTCAATTTTATTGTCTGCTACAATAACTTCGCCACAATCATAATTTTGTAATAAATCATATATTTTTTCTGCTTCATTAAATAATTGTTCTTTATTACTACCGTCTATTTCAATTAATAAGTACGACTCTGTTTTTTCTTCTATTGTGAATGGTAAATCAGCATAGTTTTGATCTCTTACAAAAACCACCGCATCTTTTTCCATAAATTCTAAGCTAGAGGGAAGAATATTATTATACATAATATCTGAAACAGCTCTACATGCCTCTAGGTTAATATTAAAAGGAATCAAAATCAATAATTTTTGACTAGGCAGAGATAAGAGTTTAACAACAGCTTTAGTAATTACACCTAATGTCCCTTCACTTCCAATCATTAATTGCGTCAAATTATAACCCGTTGAATTTTTAAGAGTATTAGCACCTGTCCAAAAAACATCTCCGTTAGGCAAAACAATTTCCAGGTTTAAAACATAGTTAGAAGTAACACCATATTTTACTGCTTTTGGCCCACCTGCATTTAATGCAAAATTACCTCCTAATGTACAAGAGCCTTTACTAGCAGGATCAGGAGGATAAAACAAGTTTTTCTTTTCTAAAATATTTTGAAATTCTTCATTGATTAAACCTGGCTGAATAGTTGCTTGAAAATTTTCTTCATCTATTGATAGAACCTTATTCATCTTCTTCATTGATAAGCTAATACCACCATATATTGGTAAAGCACCACCACTTAATCCAGTTAAAGCGGCTGAGGGTGTTATAGAGATATTATGCTTATTACAGTATCTTAAAATATTTGCAACATCTTGAGTGGAATTAGGAAATAAAACTAATTCTGGAACAAAAGTTAAATTTTCAGTATGATCACTTGCATATTGACTACACTCTTTACCAAATAAAATATTATTATCATCTAAAATCTGATTAAAATATTTAATGTGACTTTTATTAATTCGAGTATAATTCACTAAGTTAGTATTTAGTCTATTTTACTAAATTAGCTAATTAAACAAGTCTTTACATGAAACTGCAATTAACTTTTATAATATTTATAACCACATTATCCGTGGTTTTTTCACAAAAAAGAATAACTAAAGAAGACATCTTCTTAAATCAAAAATTTAATCAAGATTGGGTTTTTGGTTTAAATTCTATGAATGATGGTGTCCATTATACAACTTTAAAAAGTGGAGACACAACAGCTATTGAAAAATTTAGTTATGAAAATCTAGAAAAAGTCCAAACTGTTCTGAATTCTAGTGATATTCAAGATTTGAATTTCAGCAACTACAAGTTTAATAAAAATGAAAACTTAATTTTATTAGAAACTGAAACCGAAAACATTTATAGATACTCCAAAAAAAGCATATTTTATGTTTACAACACAAATAAACAAGAATTAATAAAAATATTTGACAAAAAAATTAGATTAGCAGATTTTTCCCCTAACTCCAAATTTGTTTCATACGTATATCGTAATAATATCTATACATATAATCTAGAAAATGGCCGAACTGAAAAAATCACACACAAAGGGCTTCCCAACAAAATTATCTGTGGCGCAACTGATTGGGTTTATGAAGAGGAATTTGCTTTAGTTCAAGGATATCAATGGTCTCCAAATAGTGAATATATTGCATATTATATTTTTGATGAGTCTAAAGTTGAAGAATTTTCTATGGATATTTTTAAAGGGGGTTTATATCCTTCACAGGAACGTTTCAAGTATCCTAAAGCAGGACAAAAAAACTCTAAAGTTCAAATCAATATTTTTAATACTAAAACGAAAGAAAATATTGTTGCAAATGTTAACAAAAAAACAGAACATTACCTGCCACGTATAAAATGGACTAATCAAACAAATCAATTGTTTATCCAACGATTAAATCGTCATCAAAATCATTTAGAATTACTAAGCGTAAATCCAACAAATGGAAATGCAAAGCTAATTTTTGAAGAAAAAGATAAATATTATATTGATATACATGATAATTTAACTTTTTATAAAGATGACTCAGGTTTTTTATGGACTAGTGAAAAAGATGGCTACAATCATATTTATCTTTTTCAAATGAATGGAAAAGAAAGACGCCAAATAACTAAAGGTAAATGGGAAGTAACACAATTTTATGGATATGATGATGTAAACAAGATTTTATATTACCAATCGAATGAAGAATCTCCCCTAGAAAAAGATATTTATAGAATTAATGTTTGGGGCAGAAGTAAACAAAAGTTATCAAGTGAAAAGGGGACTAATAATGCTTCCTTCAGTAAAAACTACTCACTTTTTATCAATACTCACTCAAATGCGAACTCTCCTAACACAATTAACTTATATAATAAAAAAGGAGAAATACTAAATACAATCAAAAACTCTGATAAACTTCGTGAGACATTAAAAAGTTACAATCTGACAAAAAAAGATTTCTTTACTTTTAAAACAAATGATGGTATTAAATTAAATGGTTGGATGATGAAACCTACTAATTTTGATGAAAGTAAAAAATATCCTGTATTAATGTATGTATATGGGGGACCTGGATCCCAAACTGTCACTAATTCATGGGACAGACATTATATGTGGTATCAAATGCTATGTCAACAAGGTTACATTGTTGTGTCTATTGACAATAGAGGAACAGGCGGAAGAGGATCAGAATTTAAAAAATGTACATATAAAGAGCTTGGTAAGCTAGAAACTATAGATCAAATTGAGGGAGCCAAATATCTAGCAAAACAATCATATGTGGATAAACAAAAAATAGGCATTTGGGGATGGAGTTATGGAGGATATATGTCTTCATTGTGTTTATTAAAAGGACATGAATACTTCAATACCGCTATTGCTGTTGCCCCTGTAACAAACTGGCGATTTTATGACACAATTTATACTGAAAGATATATGCAAACACCAGAAGAAAATGCTGATGGGTATGACTTAAACTCTCCTATTAATCATGTCGATTCATTAAAAGGAAATTACTTTTTAGTACATGGATCAGCTGATGACAATGTACATGTACAGAACACCTATGAAATGGTGGATGCGCTAGTAAAAGCAAATAAACAATTTGAATTATTTATTTATCCCGATAAAAACCATGGGATATATGGTGGAAACACCAGATTACATTTATTCACGCAGATTACTGATTTTATAACTAAAAATCTGTAATTTTGCCAATCATAATTAAAAAAA
>NZUB01000001.1 GCA_002696965.1 Flavobacteriales bacterium
GCAACAGAGGAGTCAGCAACAGAGGAACCAGTAGCTGAGGAGCCAGCAACAGAGGAATCAGTAGCAGAGGAATCAGTAGCAGAGGAGCCAGCAAGTGAGGAGCCAGCAAGTGAGGAGCCAGCAAGTGAGGAGCCAGCATCCGATGAGTCAGCAGAAGATACAGAAAACAAGAATTAGGATTAAACAACTATTCCTTCTTAAATAGCGACCTGCTTACTTTAATAATTTATAAACATTTTAAATTTTGCATGTGAAAGGAGATGCAGTATTAATTTTAGAGGATGGAACTACACTTTTTGGTAAAAGTGCTGGTTATACAGGCGCTGCTGTAGGTGAAATATGTTTTAACACCGGTATGACGGGATATCAGGAGATTTTTACAGACCCATCATATTATGGTCAAATTATGGTAACTACAAATGCTCATATTGGTAATTATGGTTATTCTAATGAAGAAGCGGAGTCAAATTCTATAAAAATAGCTGGTTTAGTTTGTAAGGATTTAAATTTACATAATTCTCGACATGCATCTACTGGTGATTTACAAGACTATTTTGAACAACAAAAAATAGTTTGTATTCATGATGTTGATACACGTGCATTAGTACGCCATATAAGAGATAAAGGAGCTATGAACGCAATAATATCAACTGATTTAACATCTATCGATTCACTTAAGTCTAAGCTTGCCCAAGTTCCTTCTATGGAGGGTTTAGAATTGTCGTCTTTTGTTTCTACAAAAACAGCTTATACGATAGGTGATGTTAACTCAAATTATAGAGTTGCTGTGATAGATTTTGGTGTTAAGAATAATATTTTAAAGTGTTTGGAAAAACGTGGGGTTTTTTTAAAAGTTTTTCCTATGAAAACACCATTAGATGAGATTAAAGAATTTAATCCATCGGGTATATTTTTATCTAATGGACCGGGAGATCCTGCAATTATGCATGATGCTATTAATCAAGTGAAAAGTATTCTTAATGATACTATACCTGTGTTTGGTATATGTTTAGGTCATCAATTGATTGCATTAGCTGGAGGTTTAAAAACATATAAAATGCATACGGGGCATAGAGGCATTAATCACCCTATTATTAATTTAGCAACAAATAAATGTGAGGTTACTTCTCAAAATCATGGGTTTACTATAGATGAAGAAAGTTTACATAAAAATACGGTCATTCAAGTTACTCATCGTAATTTAAACGATAATTCTATTGAGGGAATAAAATTTAAGAATAAGTCTATTTTTTCTGTACAATATCATCCAGAGTCTTCACCAGGTCCGCATGACTCTAGATATTTATTTGATGATTTTATTTCTAATATGCAACAGTACCTAAAAACAAACAATGTCAAAAATTAAAAATATTATAGCCAGACAGATTATAGATTCCAGAGGTAATCCAACTGTAGAGGTAGATGTGGAAACTGAATTAGGTTTTTTTGGGAGAGCTGCTGCACCTTCTGGAGCATCAACAGGGGTTCATGAAGCATTGGAGTTAAGAGATCATGGTGTTAATTTTTATGGCAAAAGTGTGTTTAATGCAGTTAAGAATGTTAATACTATTTTAAGAAAAGCCTTAATAGGATACTCTATTGAATTACAAGAAGAGATCGATATGAAAATGATCCAACTAGATGGTACAGATAATAAATCTTGTCTTGGTGCAAATGCTATTTTACCTGTTTCACTTGCTGTTGCAAAAGCAGCAGCAGCAGAAAAAAAAAATGGATTGTATGAGTACTTATCTAATAATGGTGAATATGTGTTACCAGTACCAATGATGAATATTTTAAATGGAGGGATGCATGCTGATAATCGTATAGATATTCAGGAGTTTATGATAGTTCCAATGTCTGCCAATTGTTTTTCAGATGCACTTCGTGTAGGAGTTGAGATTTTTCACGCTTTAAAAGACATTTTAAAAGTTGAGGGTTTATCTACTAATGTTGGTGATGAAGGAGGTTTTGCACCTAATCTAAAATCTAATGAGCATGCTATTGAAACTATTTTAAGTGCAATAGAAAAAGCTGGTTATACAGTGGGTTCTGATGTTTCAATTGCATTAGATGCCGCTGCATCAGAATTTTATAATAAGGATAATAATTTTTATTGTTTAAATAATTCTTCAAAATCCCAACATAAGTTGGATTCATTGGAAATGGTTGATTTTTGGATTAATCTAGTTAATCAATACCCAATTGTATCTATAGAAGACGCTTTACACGAAGATGATTGGCATGGTTGGTCGGCACTTACACGAAAAATTGGTAATCAAATTCAATTAGTTGGGGATGATTTATTTGTAACTAATACCAAAAGATTACAGTTTGGAATAGAAAATAAAGCTGCTAATTCAATTTTGATAAAATTGAATCAAATTGGTACTTTAACAGAAACTTTAGCTACAATACATATGGCGAAAAAAAATAATTTTAACACTATTATTAGTCATAGATCAGGTGAAACAGAAGATGTAACAATTGCTGATTTAGCAGTTGCGTGTTGTGCAGGTCAAATTAAAACAGGTTCAATTTGTAGATCTGATCGAGTTGCAAAATATAATCAGTTATTACGTATAGAAGAAAAACTAGGTCCAAGGGGAGCTTATAATGGTTTCCCTAATATAAATATATAAAGATGAAAAGTTTAAAAGAAAAATTTAAAGATCAGATTAATGATTCTAGAGATAGAGTTAAAAATTTAGTTACTGAATATGGAGATAAAATTGTTGGAGAAATTAGTCTGAGACAAATATACTCCGGTATGCGAGGTATGTTGAGTATGGTAACAGAAACATCTAAACTAGATCCTAATGAAGGGATAAGATTTAGAGGTTATTCTTTGCCAGAGATACAAGATGTTTTACCAAGGGCAAAAGGTTCTAATCAACCACTCCCAGAAGGTATGTTTTATTTAATGCTAATAGGTTCTTTACCTAATGATAATGATGTGAGAAATATTAGCTTAGAATTAGAAATTAGGTCAGATGTCCCAGATTATGTATTTAATGTGATTAATGATTTGCCAAAAGACATGCACCCTATGACGCAATTTTCAATTGCAATTTTAAGTCTTAAAAATGAGAGCCAGTTTACTCGTGCCTATAAACAAGGTATATCTAAAAAAACATATTGGGACCCTACATTTGAGGACGCACTAAATTTAATAGCAAAATTACCTAGAATTGCAGCATACATATATAGAAGGAGTTATCATAATGAAGATTATATAGAACCTCTAAAAGGTGCTGACTGGTCACAAAATTTTGCACATATGTTAGGTTTTTCAGATGCAGAATTTACAGATTTAATTCGGCTTTATATGACTATTCATTCTGATCATGAAGGGGGTAATGTTTCTGCGCATACCGCACATTTAGTTGGATCAGCATTAAGTGATGCTTATTTATCATTTTCAGCTGGCATGAATGGATTAGCTGGCCCTTTACATGGATTAGCTAATCAGGAAGTTGTGCGTTGGTTGTTAACGATGCAAAAAGATTTAGGAGGTGGGTTGCCTTCAAGAGATAAAATTGCCGACTATGTTCAAGATTCTTTAAATAATGGTAAAGTTATCCCAGGATTTGGTCATGCTGTTTTAAGAAAAACAGACCCTAGATATACAGCTCAAAGAGAATTTGCTTTAAAATATTTACCTGATGATCAATTATTTCTTTTAGTAAGTAGAGTGTATGAAGTTGTACCACCAATTTTAGAAGCGACAGGTAAAGTAAAAAATCCATGGCCTAATGTAGATGCTCATTCAGGAATATTGTTGTTAAAATATGGAATGAAAGAGTATGATTTTTTCACTGTTTTGTTTGGTGTTTCTAGATCATTAGGGATTATGTCTCAATTAATTTGGAGTCGAGCATTAGGTATGCCAATTGAAAGACCTGGCTCTACGACCACAGATCTTATGATTAAGAAGTTTTCACATTAATTAAATTTTGGCGGTTTTGTTCATATAAAACAATGCCTGCTGCAACTGATGCATTTAAAGAAGATGTTTTCCCAGAAACGGGTATTTTACCTATTTCATCACACAGCGAGATTATCTTTTTAGATATACCATTTCTTTCAGAACCAATTACTATTAGTGATGGTTTTTTAAAATTAATATCACAAATATTTTTGTTGCTTTTTTCAGAACATGCAATTATTGATAAGCCACTATTTTTGGCAAAAAGAATAATCTTTTCTAGGTTTTCAGTCCTACATATATTGATATTGTTAATTGCACCAGCAGATGCTTTTATTGCAATTTCATTAATTTGTGCAGATTCTTTATTTGGGATTACAATTCCATGAACCCCCATAGTTTCTGCACTTCTACAAATTGACCCAAAATTTCTCACATCTGTTATACGATCTAATAATAAGAACAAGGGGAATTCCCCTGTTTCAAATGTAAAATTTAGAAGGTTTTCAAAATTTTGATAAATAATATGTGCTGTTATTGCAATTACACCTTGGTGGTTTTTCCTTGTTAGTCTATTTAGCTTATGTTTGGGCACTAATTTTAGTCCAATTCCATGTTCTTTAGAGTGTTTTTTTATTTTGCTGCACCAATCAGATTTTATATCTTTTTGTAAAAAAATAGTATCAATTTCTTTACCTGAATTCAGTAATTCAAGTATGGGTCTAATTCCATATATATATAATTGTTTTCCCATTAGGTTTAAATTATTATTTAAAGATAATCATATATCTTTATATTAAAATTATTACATTTGAGAATTAAATATTTTTTACTATGTTTCGAAAAATTTCAGTATTGCTTTTATTATTTATTTCATTTTTGTTCCAGTCGTGTTATACAATTGGTTACCCTACCCCTTGTCCTGGTTTGGTGGAAAATGTAAATGACTCAAATGAAGAAGCATGTGTAGATATTGTATATTAAGTTAATTATACCTTTTATAATTGGTGATTTAAATAGTGGACAAAAGTATTATTCATAAATCAAAGAAGTGGACTAAGATTAACATAGATTTACCTAGAAAAGATCTTAGCAATACCGTCTCTAAATCAAAAAAAAATAAAAAACCTGATTGGTTAAGAGTTAAGCTACCATCAGGAAAAGAATTTACTAATCTAAGAAAAATAGTTGATAAGCATCAACTACACACTATATGTGAAAGTGGAAATTGTCCTAACATGGGAGAATGTTGGGGGGCAGGCACAGCTACATTTATGATTTTAGGTAATATTTGCACACGATCTTGTGGTTTTTGTGCTGTAGCTACAGGAAAGCCAAAAGTAGTAGATTGGTCTGAAGCAGAAAAGGTCGCTAGATCAGTTCAATTAATGAATGTGAAGCATTGTGTTATTACTTCTGTAGATAGAGATGACTTGAGAGATGGTGGTGTATCTATGTGGGTTTCAACAATTAATGCAGTTAGAAGATTATCTCCTCAAACCACTTTGGAAACCTTAATTCCAGATTTTAAAGGAGATTCTAATTTGATTAAAAAACTTGCCATATCAAAACCCGAGATTGTTTCGCATAATATGGAAACAGTTGAACGTTTAACTCCTAAAGTTAGGATTCAGGCTAAGTATAAGCGTAGTTTATATGTTCTAGAATGTTTAAAATCTTTTGGTGTCTTAAGGACAAAATCAGGTATCATGTTAGGATTATCAGAAACGAAAAAAGAAGTATTACGTACTATGCAAGATTTAAGAGATGTTGGGGTAGATATTTTAACTTTAGGTCAGTATCTTCAGCCTACTAAAAAACATCTTCCTGTCACTCGTTTTATTAATCCAAAAGAATTTGATGATTATAAAAAGGAGGGATTAGAAATGGGATTTAAATATGTTGAGTCAGGTCCTCTTGTTCGCTCATCATATCATGCTGAAAAACATTTATTTTAAAACACATGAAAAAAATCGCAATAAATGGTTTTGGTAGGATTGGAAGAATACTTTGTAGAATCCTCTCCAAATATGAAGATTATCAAATAGTTGCTATTAATGATTTAGCTGAGCCAAAAGTATTGAGTCATCTTTTAAAATATGATTCAATTCATGGAAGATTTTTAGAAAATGTAAATTATAGTGAAAAGTCTATTATTATAAATAATCATGAAATTATTATATTAAATCAACCTTTAATCAATCAATTACCTTGGAAAGAATTAGGTGTTGATGTGGTTTTTGAATGTACTGGTCAATTTAAAACTAAACAAGAAAACATGTTGCATATTCATGCAGGCGCTAAAAAAGTATTATTATCATCACCATCATTAACTACTGATATCCCTATGGTGGTTTTAGGTGTCAATGATCATATTCTTAATAAAAAAGACCATATAATATCTAATGCATCTTGTACTACAAATTGTGCAGCACCCATGCTAAAAGTTTTAAACGATGCTTTAAGTTTAGAAAGTGCATATATAACAACCGTCCATTCATATACATCTGACCAAAATTTACATGATGGTATTCATCACGATTTAAGAAGAGCTCGTTCAGCATCTAGCTCTATTATTCCAACAACAACAGGGGCAGCAAAGGCATTGTCTAGAATTTTTCCAAGCTTAGAATTGAGTGGGTGTGGTATTCGTGTACCTGTATCTAATTGTTCATTAACGGACATTACGTGTCTAGTCAAAAATACAACCGACATATATAATGTTAATAAATTATTTCAATCTTTGGCCGCCCAGCCTAAATTAAAAGATATTTTATTTTACAATGAAGATCCTATTGTGTCGATCGATGTTAAGTCTAGTTCTTATTCGTGTATTTTTGACTCAAAATTAACTTATGTAGCTGGCAACATGATTAAGGTGGTTGGTTGGTACGACAATGAGTATGGTTATTGTTCTAGGTTAGTGGATTTATTACAAAAAGTTATTTAGATATAGTCTATTATATAGAAACCTTCTGTGCCTTGATTTTGATAAAGCGGCATTAATAAATAGCCTGAATTCGGAGATTGAATAACTCCTCTTATGTCATGTCCTATGGTTTCTCCCTCTTTGATTTTTTGAAAGTTTAGCATGTTAGGATTCATTAGGAATTCATCCTCTTGTTTAATTTTATGGATGTATTTAACAGCATAATTTCCCTTAATTTTTTTTGCAAATTGACTCATCTTATTTGCATTTTGGCTTATTTTTTCAGGTATAGATTCAGACTTAATAAATCCTTTTTTTTCTAATATTTTCCAAATTCCAACTTCATGATTATTTACAGCAGCAGGATCTCCTATAGCACCCCCCTCAAATACTATAGTGTTGACTTTTTTTGAATGGTAGTATGCTGCAAATGAACCCTTAACCTTTTGCAGTAAATTATTAATTACTGGTATTTTTAGACTCGATGCTAATTGAGCTTCTTTTTTATTATTTACAATTGTGAAAACCCCATTGGAAGAAGAAGTGTTATGTAGATCTATGATGCAAATATTTTTTTTATTTTTCAGGCTGATAATATTGTTTAGTAAACTTTTTAAAATTAAAAGTTCTTTTTCTTCACTGTTGGGCTTTTTAGGCTCTTCTTTTCGTCCCCAGATTCTATTCATGTCTACATCTATAAATCTTACATTTTTTGTTAATGCATTTATGTTTCCTATAATCCCAATAACTGTTCCTTCAATTTTTAAATCTAACATTTTAATGTCTTTAAAAAACCGATTTAAAGCGACGACACCAGATTTTTCATTTCCATGAATAGCTGCTGTAAAAATTATGGTTTTTTCATTATTACTATGATAGTTTCCAATTATTCGATCATAATTATTAGATAATTCTGACGTAATAGATTGCTTTTTTTCGTGTGATTCATATTGCAATAGGTTTTCTTTTTGAATAATTCCAATAAATAATTTATCCTCTACTACAGGTAGCATTGTCGTGTTATTTTTGTTCATTATAAACAATGCATCTTTAATCGTAATATCAGGTTTTATAGTTACAGGTCTTTTTCTCATTATATTTTTTATAATTATTTTTTTTCTATTAGTTATGTTTTTGTTATTGTTTAAAATATCCTTATCAAGGATGCCTGTAATATGTCCTGTTTTATTTACCACTACCATGTAATTTTTTTTATACCAATTATTGATTTGGTAAGCAAGTTCAAATATGTCATCCTGATTTATAGAGTTAATGTCTCTGTCCATACATTCTTCAATCAATAGTTTGGAAGGGTTATTAATTGCAATACTATGTTTTGGTATATCCCATTTGTGTACTGGTTTGTTTTGATTCTGATATCGAATCATATCAGATGTGATTGTGGTTAAAGCGTTTTGTTTTGAGTATTTTTTTCTTAATAAGTCATATGAGTCGATAATCCACCTAGAGCCATTTTTTCTAGAGTGAGTTCTTTCTTTTATAATATTTAAATACTTGTCAATATCTTTGGGGTTTATCTTAATGCTAGATAAACCAATTGCGGCTTTTGGAATTAATTCATTTAAAATTAATTTTCTAACTTCTATTCTTTTTCCGAACCACCTCAACGTAGCATCAATACCTTGTTGAGCAGCAGTGTAAAAATTAATTCTTGCATCATCAAATTCCATTACTTTTTCTAAGTGGTCAATTGGACTGTTTTTATAAAACATTAATAATCCCAGCCAAAAAGTTGAATTTGCGATTTCATCGATAATTGTTGGTCCAGATGGCAGCATTCGGTTTTCAATTCGTATGCTTGGTTTATTCTTATAAATACCATAACAAGGTCTATTCCATCTGTATACAGTAGAATTATGCAGTGTTAGTGCGTTTAATTTTGGTGTATTTAGATTTGGATTTCTATATTTTTGTTGAGTTAATGATTTTAGTAGTATTTTATATCTAGTTATATCTTCTTTAAAAATTTCAATCAGCGATTTTTTTAACCATTGATTTCCAAAAGTTACTCTCGGTAGACTTTCTAAATGATAGTTTCCAATAATTCGTGTGTCGGTAGCTTGTTGGAAAACAGCAATTCTGGTTTCATTCCATAATCTTTTCCCAAATAGCATAGGTGAATTCACACTAGTAGCTAGTACGGGCGCAGCTATTAGTTGAGCAATATTATATATATGATGAAAAATTTTGGGTTTAATTTGTAAGTGAAATTGAAAGCCGGTATTACAACCTTCAATTAATGGGGAATCATGTTGAAATATTAATTCGTCAATTCCAGAAATTCTAATTTTGTATTTTTCTCCTCTTGATGCACTGATTGCATTGCAGAGGTCAAAATATCTTTGGTTATTCGTGATATTTTCAAAACGTAGATCATGTTTTCTTACAGTAGGGAGGATGCCTGTTAATATTATGTCTGAATTATTTTTTTGAGCTATTTTTTGCGCAAGCTGCATTTTATCTAGTAAAACATTCTCCATGGTTCGTAAAGCATTTCTTTTTAAATCAATAGGCTCTATATTGAGTTCCATGTTAAA
>NZUB01000002.1 GCA_002696965.1 Flavobacteriales bacterium
TAATGAAAGTGCAAAAACTATTTTATTAGTTTAAAATAATTGAATAACCGTCAGTTGATTCATCGAATTTAGTCGATGTTATACCTAGAAAATTTAAAACTGTTGGCCCAATATCTGCTTGACTAGAAAAATAACAGCAACCAGCCTGAAATTCTACTGATGGATGTTCAGATATAAATATAGTTCTGTTTATATTAGGATTATTAGCATCACCATGACTTGTACCTTCTCCACCGTGATCAGAAACTACCATCAACAACCAATCTTCTCCGTTTAATCTTTTATTTTGAATAATTTCATAAAGTTCCGATGTGTATGAGTCTAATTGATTAGCCTTATCAACATATTCTTGTACATCTCCACTGAAGCCATGAGCATGCCCTGTTGCATCTAATTCATCAAAGTGAATAAAAATAACATCTGTATTAATTGGATTATCATTTAACAGTAAGTTCTTTGTGTGTTCAAGTACCTCTGAGTCATTTATATAGTTAAGTGGTGCATAGTCAGCATAATCACTCATTAAATAAGTGTTGATTGGTATCCAATTAACTATAGATGCTGTTTTTTTACTACTGTCAGCACTACTTATATAATGAAAAAAAGATGGGTATTCGCTATAGTTATCATTATCAAAATCATTATTTAAGACATTATGCTTATCCATATGCACTCCAGTTAGTATTGAAGACCAATTTGGACCACTATAGGTTATACCTTCTGCAATATGATTTATATTAGAGTATGTGTTTTTATTTTGAATCAAGTCATTGATAAAAGGAGTACTTGTTAAATTCATAACATCACTTCTAAAGCCATCAATACCTATTATTAGTACTTTTCTATCAATTTTAGTGTCATCAACAGTAATTGTGTGATTTGTTTCATCAGATGAATCATCATCAGGATCACACGCTAATATCAGTAGCATGGCAATAAAAAAACTTGAAAAAAGATATCTGTAGTTTCTCATTTAAATAAATTTACTTGAAATATAATGTAATTTATCCAATTGTTCTTTTGATAGATTGATTTTCAGTGCTTTAACATTATCTTCTGCTTGCTTAATGGAAGTTGCGCCTGGTATAGCAAAAACATTATTATGATAATTAATAAGCCAGCTTAACGCAATTTGTGCTGGAGTAGCATTATGTTGTTTAGCAATAGTTTTTAATTCATTAATAACAGGTAAAGAATTCGCAATATTCAATTTTCTCTTACTTAATTTTGCTTTTCTCCAACGGTGAAGATTGTTTAACATTTCAGGATTATCATGAAACTTGCCAGTTGCAATTCCTTGAGTAAGTGGAGAATAAGCAATAATAGAAATATTGAGTTCTTTTGCTGTGTCAAGAACACCATTTGATTCAATTCTTCTATTTAAAATACTATACTCCATTTGATTAGAAGAAAGATGTAGCCCTCTTTTTTCAAGTGCTCTATGAGCCCTAATCATTTGTTTTTGATTAAAATTGCTGACACCAATATGTTTGATTTTACCCTGTTCAACTAGATCAGCCATGGCATTCATTTCTGCTTCAATGCTTGAAAACCCAAATGGCATATGTACTTGATGAAGAGTTATAGGATATCCATCTAAGTATTTCAATCTGTTATCAATTGTATTTTTTATAGAGGAAGAAAATCTAAAAAGCGGCCACCATTTTGTTGCAACAAAGTGAGATTTTTTATCAATCTGTAATTTAATTAGTGCTTGAGACAAGCCTTCTTCTGATTTTCCCCAACCATATAGTTCAGCTGTATCAAACCAGTTGATGCCTCCATTGATGGATTTTTCTACTATATCAGTTGTGTTATTATCTGTTAAACTAGGCCAAAAGCTGCCTGCAAAACCTTTATTTTTACTAAATTGCCAGCATCCTAAGCCTATTTTCGATAGTTTTAAATCTGTTGTACCTAACCTTAATAATGACATAGATTATTTTTTTTGTAATTGACCAGATAATTGATAGATAATATATTCTTGAATTTTTGTAGCAGATAGTTTAGCACTATAATTTATTTCAGCTTGATCTAAAAGCATTTGTGATTCTCTATATTCTAAATTGCTTAATTGTCCAGAGTCATATAGGTCTCTACTTATTTGAGCTGTTTTTTCTATTGTTTCAAGATTTTTCTTTAATAGATTTAAATTATCAAGTGATTCCGTATAATTATAATAAGCCGTAGTTAAAGCTGTGATTATAGTTTCTTGAATTTGACTGCGTGACAATTCCTTTGACTCTAGGTTGATTTTAGCACTTTTAAAAGCCTTTCTTCTCATGTTAGCTGAAAATATAGGTATTTCGACATTTAGGCCCGCAACAAGACCATAATTATTTTGTTTACTTATAAAACTTGTTTCGCTCTGCACATTACTATAAGAGTATGAAGAAAAGAAATCAACACTAGGAGAAAATGAAGATTTTGCAATTTTTAATTCATATTCCGAAACTATATAGTTTAATTCTGCAATTCTTATACTAGTATTATTTGATTTTGTTTGCTTGATTAAATCATTTAAATCGAGCTTATAATTAAAATTAAATTCATGCTTTAATGATATGGTAGAGTCAGGAATTCCAATTAATAATGACATACTTTGTCTACTAGTATAAAGATTAATCATTGCTTCTTCTAGGTTTATTTTATTTTGATTTAAATCCACTTCAGCATTTAATAAATCTAATTTTGATATTGCTCCATAGTTATGTTTCTCTAAAGCTTGTTGATACCTGTCTAGTGATATATTGTAGCTTGTTTCAAAGGTGGCGTAGATATTTTGTTGATTTAACAGATCATAATACTGTTGTATAATCTCTAAAATTTTATTTTCAACCTGATATCTTATATTGTGATCAGCTATATTGTTTTGGTTTTTGAATTTATTTAAAGTATAGATTCCGCTAAACCCATTAAAAAGTCTGTAAGTCAGACCAATAGAAGAATTTATATTAGAGGATTTAGCTTCAGATGCTTCAATTTCAGACCCCATATCACCACCCAAATCTAAAAACGGGTTAAACTCAAGTTCAGTGTCATTAACTGAGCCATTATAACCTGATGAGATATTAACCATTGGCAATAGACCCGCAGCACCAGCATGATTAGTATTTTTAATGATTTCAACATCATTTTGAATAATAGCTATATCCTTACTATTAGTAAGGCCATATTCAATAGCTTGTTCTAATGTTAGAATACTTTGCGCAAAAACTACAGATGTAAAACAAAAAGTAATTACTATATATCTTATCATAATTGATTCTTTAATTCTTTAACTGCAGGTTCAACTTGTTCTCGATTATTAGTTTTTCCAAAATACAATCTAATATTATTAATTGTTAGCAGCATAATTGGCAATAGCAATAATGTTAATAATGTAGCCATAATAATACCATAACTAAGAGATATAGCCATTGGAATTAAAAATTGAGCTTGTATACTTTTCTCAAATATCAGAGGAAGAAGTCCAAACACAGTAGTTATTGTAGTAAGAACGATGGGTCTGAACCTAGTTAATGCTGTATCTTCCAGTGCTTTTAAAAACTTTTCACCATTCCTAATTCTTAAGTTAAAAGAGGTAATAAAGACAAGTGCATCATTAACAAGTACTCCAATTAGTGCAACAACACCAAAAGCTGAAAGAACACTAATAGGCATGCCGTGTAACAGATGTCCAAAATAAACTCCAACCAGTGTAAATGGCATTAAAACAAATACAATAAAAGTTTGTGCTTTTGATCTAAAAGTTATAAGAACAATACATAATATCAAAAGTGAGAAAACAGGCATAATTTTTCTCATGGAATTTGCTGTTATTGTACCCTCATCAGAGGACCCAGATAATTCCAAGCTTACACTTGGATATTTCTCTTGAATTGATGGAAATAATTTATTTTCAACTTCAGCAATAATATCCGAACTATAAGATGTGGAACTTGCCAACTCCCCTTCTATTTCAACAATTTTTTTACCATTCTTTCTATTAATGCTAAGTACTTTATTGTCAATACTAAATTCTACTAATTCCTTTAAAGGAAAAATACCGCTAGTAGTTTGTATTTTCATATTTTCAAGTGCAGAAAAAGAATTTCGTTCATCTTCATTAAACCTAATCCATAGTTGCATTTCATCATCTAATGTTTGTAAATCCTGAACTTGTGTGCCAAAAAAAGCTTGACGTACCTGATAAAGTATCTCATAGTTACTTAAACCTAAACTCTTGGCATTTTGATTTAAAGTAAAATTAATTTCATTTGGACCATATTCATAATCACTAGAGGTAGCAGATACTCCTTGAATCTCTTTTAATTGTTTTGTGAACATAATGCTAGCAGCTTCAAGCTCCTCAGTATTATTACCTAATAAAGCAAATGCAAGAGGTCTTCCAAATGGATCTCCTACTCCTATAATCAAGTTTTCCAAATCTGGAATATCACCAAGTTCTGAACGTATAATTTTTACAATATCATAAGCTCTTATTCCTCTACTTTCTGGAGGAGTCATAAATATATCGACAGTACCTCGATGTGACTCTGGACCTAGTTTTATTTCTATAGCACTAAACACGTCAGTGTTTAATGAATCTGATAATTTTCGCTCTACCTCTTTGACTGTATTTAAAATATCGTCTGCATACAACTTTGTTTTTTCCATAGTTGTACCGGGTTTTGTTTTAAACTCTATATATAAATCATCTAACTCTACAGATGGAAAAAACGTAAAATTAACTCCACTACCAAAAACAAATAAAACAAACAAACCTATAAACATCATATAAGCCACATGAGTTTTATTCATTAAATACTTTAAGACAGGTCTATAATACTCGTCTCTTAACTGATTTATTATCTGATTAAAGTAAATAGATAGTTTATTTTTTTTCACATTTTTATCTAAAGCTTTTGAATATGCAATATGAGCAGGTAAGATAAATGCGCCTTCAACTAATGAAAAAATTAAGGTTGTAATAACAACAAATCCCATTTGCCAACCAAATTCTCCCATCATCCCCTCAAAAAAGAAAAAAGACAGGAAAGCTACAGCTGTAGTAGAAACGCCGGCAAAAACAGCGGGAAACACCTCCATTGTGCCTTCTACTGCTGCACTATATCTATCAAGTCCGCTTTCAAATTTTCTAATTATATTTTCACCAATAATAATACCATCATCGACCAAAATTCCAATTACCAATATCATGGCATACATTGTCATCATATTGATTGTAATAGGTGCTGCTGGAGCTAAAAAGAACATTCCTAAAAATGAAATAGGAATACTAAGTGCCACCCAAAAGGAAACTCTAGGATGAAGAAACATGGTTAAAAATAATAACACCAAACAAAAACCTATAATTCCATTTTTTGATAGTAATTCAATTCTTTGTTTTAATGGATTAGATGCATCAAATAATACTTTTGCATCTATATTAGAATTGTTAATATTTAAATCTGAAACATAGTTTTTAATATAATCAGCAATAAATATAATATCCTGTGTTTCAGTATTACTAACAGTAACATTTATCGATCTTTTATTATCTCTATATCTTTCCATGGAAGTAGTTGACCAAGTATCTTTCACATCTGCTATATCTTTAAGATATATTACAGTTCCATTGCTATTTACTCTAATAATAATATTCTCTATTTCTGCAGCAGTATTAAACTTATTATTTGACCTTAATAAATACTGCATATTATTAACCTCAATCATACCACCAGATAGGTTAATATTCTTTCTAAGTATACTTTGGTTAATTTCTTCTATGGATAAGTTAAAAGCAAGAAGCCGCTCTTCACTTAATGCAATTTCTATTTCTTTTTCAGGTAATCCAGTAATTGATATTTCTGAAATCCCATCTACCGACTTTAATTCGTCTTCTATGTCATTTACAATATTATGGAGGTAATTTAAGTCATTATCAGAGTTAATAGAAAAACTAATTGTTGGCATAACAAATTCAATTTTTCTAATAAATATCTCTTCAACATCAACATTGAATTTAATTTGATCAATTGCATTATTTATGTTCTGTAAACCCACATACATATTTGCTCCTCGTTCCATTTCAATATATATCATTGCAATATTTTCAGAAGAAGAAGAAGTAATGTCCTTAACACCTGAAACAGATTCTAATTTATATTCAATTTTTTTAGTGATAGACTCTTCTATCTCTATCGGAGACAAACCAGCTGAAAGAACTTGAACAGATATTAAACGGCTTTCCATTTCTGGAAAAAAGGTTGACCTTAAACTATTTAAACCCACGATACCAAAAGCAAATATTAAAAACATTAAAAGATTTGCAGTAATAGGATATTTAATAAAATAAGATATTAGACTTTTCATTCAATTTAGTTTATTGACATATTATCATAAAAATAATTACGATATTGATTTACAACACAATCCCCGTTATCCAATCCATTGATAATCACAGAGTCATTTTGAAAACATATTATATCAATATTTTTCAATTTTAGTTTACTGTCAACAATAGTATAAACTTGATTTTCTTTTGTGATTTTTGATCTTTCTATTTTAACTACACCATCGATAGTTCCACAAACAACTTGCCCTGTAACATACATACCATCTTTAATATTATCATTATTAACAGATACAAAAATATCTACACTTTGAGTCAATTCATTAATATGGCTACCTACCCTATTTACAACCCCCTTAATGGTTGAACTTAAGTCATCAGAGGATATTAACACAGTATCTCCTATTTGAATAAGTTTAGCATCGTTAACACTTACAGAACCATTTACCTCATATGTGCTTAGATTTATAAATTCGCCTAAAGGTTGGCCAATAATAATACTAGAACCTGGATCAATCAAAACTTTTGTTAATACCCCATCAAATGGTGCTTTTATTTTAAACTTCTCAATTCTTTTTTCTAAAGATTGAATCGTATAATAATTTGCAAAAATTTGTCTAGAAGCAAAAAAATTACGTGCTTTTACTTTTGTAATTTTAGGTAGTGTTGGAATTGGACCTTCTAGATTAAAATTGTTAACATATAATTGTAATTGGCTACCTAAAGAGGGAAAGTCCATTTTAATATCAGGTAAAACTTGAAGTAATAGTGCTAAAAACTGACTTTTTATAGACATCAACTCCAATTCTATATCACCATCTTCAATACTTAACAACACCTCACCTTTTTTAAATATCTCTCCAACTTCAAACTTAGAGTTCTTAACATTTGAAACTCCATTAACTTCTGAAATAATATTTATCTTATTTGATGATATAATTCGGCCCGATAGTTCTATTAGAGGTGTAATATTTGACTGCTTTATATCTGTACAATCAATGGTTTTAATTTTTTTAGTATTGCTTTGAGTTTCTGTTACTGACTGATTAGTTCTATTTTTTACAATAAGAAATGTAACCAGGATAAAAAAAGCTCCTATAACAACTAGTAATTTTTGTTTTTTGCTCATAATTCATGATTTTCTGCCTGACAAATATATGCAAATCCAAAAGATAGAATTCATTTTTTATCATCTAAATATTTAAATTAGAACAAGTATTCTGTTTTAAGAATAGAAATATTGATAGTGTAACATATTTTTTTATATTTTTAAGCCATAAAATTAAAATAATTGCATTATGTCGAAACATCTCTCTTTACGTTCTGGAAACCCTGCACTTTCTGCAGAAACATTCAAAGGATTTACTATTCAATCTGATGAAGTAATGACCATTAATGGTACAGTAAATAAAACAGCCATCGGCTTACTTTTATTAATTGCCGCAGGTAGTTTTACTTTTTCGGGAAATTATCAAGGGCTTATTTTACCTGGTATGCTAGGTGGCTTTATTGTTGCTATAATTACAATTTTTAAAAAAGAATGGTCTCCTATAACAGTTCCAATATATGCTGTCTTGAAAGGATTAGCTCTCGGTGCTATTTCACAAATGTATGCTGAAATGTTTGAAGGAATAGTATCACAAGCTATTTTATTAACCTTAGCAATATTATTTTCTCTTTTATTTGCGTATAAGACTAAATTGATTGCAGCAACAGAAAATTTTAAATTAGGTGTATTTGCAGCAACAGCTGGTATTGCTGTTTTTTATGTAGTTAGCTTTTTTATCGGCTTATTCACTGGAGGGTATCCTGAGGTTTTAAACCCATTAAATGGAGGTTTAATGAGTATTGGTTTAAGTTTATTTATTGTCGTAATCGCATCATTAAATTTAGTGTTAGACTTTGACTTTATTGAAGAAGGTGCTGAAAAGGGTGTGCCAAAGTACATGGAGTGGTTTGGTGCATTTGGTTTACTGGTTACTTTAGTTTGGTTATATCTAGAAATCTTGAGATTATTAGCTAAATTGAGATCTAGATGAGAATAATATATTTATTATCATTACTGTTTATTTGTTGTATGAATAAAGAAACAACCAATTCTGTAAAAGCTCCAATTGCACAAAAAATACCAAAAAAACTATCTATTCATGGTGATGAAAGAATAGATAATTATTACTGGATGCGCCTTACTGACAAACAGAAGGAAGCTAAAAAACCTGATCAACAAACTAAAGATGTTTTAAATTACTTAAATGCTGAAAATCAGTATTTAAAATTTAAAATGGAACACACTGAAAATTTTCAGGAAAAACTTTTTAATGAAATTAAAAATAGAATTAAAAAAGATGATTCTTCTGTTCCAGTTAGTATTAATAATTACTCTTATTATACGAGATTTGAAAAAGACAAAGAATACCCTTTTCACTGTAGAAAAGCATTAGAAAAAGGTGCTAAAGAAGAAATTATGCTTGATGTTTCTAAGATGGCTGAAAATCACGATTATTTCTCTGCTGTAGGTCTATCAGTTAGTCCAAGTGAAAAACTATTAATCTACGGTGTAGATACTGTTTCTAGAAGGGAGTATACATTGCATGTGAAGGACTTAAATTCTGGACAATTGTTAACTGATAAAATATCTAATACTACTGGACGAGGTGTGTGGGCTAACGATAATAAAACATTTTTCTATACTAAACAAGACCCTATTACACTGAGATCTTTTCAAATTTATAAGCATAAACTGGGAACCCCTCAGTCGGAAGACATTCTAGTTTATGAAGAAAAAGATGACACATTCAGTTGCTATGTCTCAAAATCTAAATCTAGAAAATATATTGTTATTGGTAGTTATCAAACTCTATCTTCTGAATATAGATATATTGATGCAAACCAACCTGATGAAGATTTTAAATTAATTCAAAAAAGAGAAAAAGATCTTGAGTACAATGTATATCACTATCAAGATTATTTCTACATACTCACCAATTACAAGGCAAAGAATTTTAGATTAATGAAAACATTAATTTCACAACCATCTAAAGAATACTGGCAAGAAGTGATACCTCATGATGAAAATGTTTTAATTGAAGGTATAGATATATTTAAGCACTATTTGGTTGTAGAGGAACGCAAAAATGGACTAACACACATAAAAGTAATTAATTGGAAAAATAACAGTAGCTATTACATAGAGTTTAATGACCCTGCATACACGGTTTCTACTATGGCTAACCCTGAATATGATACACATATTTTAAGGTTTAGCTACACATCACTTACCACACCTAGTAGTGTTTTTGATTATGATATGAATGTTAAAAAAAGAGATTTACTAAAACAAGATAAAGTATTAGATATAAATTTCTCTGTTGATAATTACGAGTCTAAAAGGTATTATGCTACTGCACGAGATGGAAAAAAAATTCCGATTTCATTAGTATATAAAAAAGGAATTCAAAAAAATACAAAAAACCCATTATTATTGTATGGTTATGGAAGTTATGGCTATAGTATGGATCCCTATTTTAGTTCTGTTAGATTAAGTTTATTAGATAGAGGTTTTGTGTTTGCAATAGCTCATATAAGAGGAGGAGAGGAATTGGGAAGAGAATGGTATGAAAATGGTAAATTACTAAATAAAAAAAATACCTTTTATGATTTTATTGATTGTGCAGAGTTTCTAATTGAAGAAAAATACACCTCAAAAAATCAATTATATGCATCTGGAGGAAGTGCAGGTGGCTTACTTATGGGAGCTGTTATAAACATGAGGCCAGATTTGTGGCGTGGAGTAATTGCTGGAGTTCCATTTGTAGATGTAGTATCAACAATGTTAGATGAAACTATTCCTCTAACAACCGGAGAATTTGATGAATGGGGTAATCCTAAAAATCAACAATATTATGATTACATAAAATCTTACTCTCCATATGACAATATTGAAGTAAAAGAATATCCTAACTTACTTATTACAACTGGTTATTGGGATAGCCAAGTTCAATACTGGGAACCCGCTAAGTGGATAGCTAAATTAAGAGATATGAAAACAGATCAAAATTTATTATTAATGGATTGTAATATGGATGTTGGTCATGGTGGTGCATCAGGTAGGTTTAAAAGATACCGAGAAATTGCATTAGAATATTCTTTTCTTTTAGATTTAGAGGGAATTAGGAATTAATTCTTTCACAGTAGACTATATAATATCTTGGTGTAAACATTCTCAAAAGAGGTCTAAAACCAATTTTAAATTCTAATTTTGGTATCCACTTTTCAGAATCAATAATTTTCCATCCACTTTTATTTAATAAAAAATCAAATTGTTTTGTTTCAAACTCATGATAATGTTTATCCCAATCATCATCATCATTCCAATAAGCATCCGAAAACCACAGCTTTAAAGGTACTGAAGCAATTAATTTAGGTGCCTTTATATTATTTAAAATATTAAATGGAGCCAGCATATGCTCAAAGATTTCAAATGCAGTAACTACATCAATACCTGGTATTAAAACAGAATCAAAACTAGTATCTAAATTTTCTCCAGATGTATTTTTAACATTAAATCCTTGTTGTTGAATATATTGAGACAATTCATTATGTGTACCTAAATCAAGTATCTGTTCGGAAGGTTGACAATGTTTTGATAAAAATGAAATGGTTTTTTTATATCTCCAAATTTTAGACTGATTCATTCTTATTAAATTGTGATCGCGACAGGATTCGAACCTGTGACCGTCTGCTTAGAAGGCAGATGCTCTATCCAGCTGAGCTACGCGACCATTTTTTATTAATTTTACGCGAATTTAATAAAGAAATTTAAATTATATGACTAATTTAAATTTTATAAATATAATTATGTCTATACTTTTTATTGAACTTGCATTATCATGTTTAGTTATATTCATAGGAACACAACTGTTAATAAACAGTTCTATTGCTCTATCCAATAAATTAAAAATACCAAAACTTATTGTAGGAGTTATAATTGTTTCATTTGCCACATCTTTACCTGAATTTTTTGTAACATGTCAAGCTGCATTAAAAGGATTAAGTGATTTTGCAATTGGCAATATCATTGGATCCAATATATCTAATCTAGGCCTAGTGCTAGGGGTAATGGCAATAATATCTCCATTAACATTATCAAAAACAGAATTAAAGTGGAATTATTTTCCTTTAATTGCGTTTAGTATATTCTTTTCAATTGGAATATATACACTTTATTTTTTCAACTCATTATATGGTTTATTATCCATATTATTTCTATTTATATTTAGTGTTGTAATTGTGAACAAAGGAGATAAACTTATTGAAAATGAAGAATATAGTGAGTCTGATTTTTTACTAATACTTGGATTTCAATTAAAAATAAAATATACAATATTATTTATATTTTCATTAATACTTGGATCAATCACTCTTTGGCTAGGCACAGATTTATTAATTGATTCTAGTAAAAAAATTGCTACAATATTTGGAGTTAGTGATAGAGTAATTGCTATTAGTTTAGTAGCAATTGGTACTAGTTTACCCGAACTATTTGCAAGTATCTATTCCATTTTAAAATCAGAACAAAAAATGGCTATTGGAAATATATTAGGCTCTAATATATTTAATATTCTAGCTGTACTTGGGTTTACTTCTTTAATTACAGACATTAGTATAAATAAAAATCTCCTTACAGATACTCTTTTTATGTTAGGATTAACATTACTACTAATTCCTTTATTCTACATAAAAAGAAAACAACTTAATAATATTATAAGTATTAATAGAATCGGAGGTGTAATTCTATTTTCATTCTATGTTATATATCTTGTCTTGCTTTTTTAATAAATAGTAAGGACAAAAAAAAAGCGGAGATTTCTCTCCGCTTTCCCAAAAACTATAGTCTCCTACAGTCTTCTTTTATCTCTGGGTTTTCCTGCTGATTTTTCTAGTTTTTTATAAAAAAACTCCGTTAATCAACTTCTCCTATGTCACCCTATCTGAGCATCGCTACTCTATTGAACATAATGTTCAAATTTAAAGTTCTATTTAAATCGATTTCAACACATTAAAAACATATTGTTATCTTTTTAATAAAATCCATTCGGATTTTAAAACTTTATAAACTAATCGACACTAAGTCACTTAGTTTTCAATAGGAGTCAAAATGACCCCTGGGTAACTATGGATTATCATTTTAAACAAACTATCTCTAGTTTTTTAAACTGAACAGCTAAATCTATAAAAGATTGAATGAAGATTGACGATTTTAAAAAATAAAACCTTAATTTTAACAACCACACCCCACTGTCCTGAATGAACGCTTAAAACTTTTCTAAGCTACTTCAAACCCATCGATAAATCAAACGTACAAAAGATTATATAATATGCAAGTTTTTCAACTTTTTAGTTATTAAGATTGTATCAACAAAACTTATTAACATTGTTAATAACACACTATTTTAATCTAAAAAAAATATTATTACATGATGTAATATAAAATCCCAATTGAAAAAAATATTTTTTTTCCGTAAATTTATTAGTTGAATAAAAAACCCTCTATATATTATGAAAAAAGTATTTCTATTTCTTTTAGTTTTTCTGTGTTCTTTTTTGAAGTCTCAAAGTTTAAATTTTGAAGCTACTGGTACAGCGCCGGATTGGCTTGCTGAAGATTTAAATGGAACAACACATATATTATACAATGATTATTTAGATAATAATCAAATTGTTGTATTGGAATTTATGAATGTTAATTGTGGAGCTTGTCAAACTTATGCACCATATATAAAAGATTTTTATGAAATATATGGTCCTTCTGGAACTAATCAAGCTTCACTTATTGCTTTAGATATTAATGCGGGAAGTACAGATAGCCAATGCTTAAGTTATATAGAAGAATATGAAGCTGAATACCCATTAATCAATGGAAATTCAACAAGTTATTATGGAGGTGAAATTGTATATACTCCTACTTTTTACATTATATTTCCTGATGGAACCTATACTAATATATGTACATCATATTGTGAAAACTCTTCTTCCCCTTCTGCCATAAGTGAAGATTTGGGGGAAATTGTAGATAATTGGTTTGCTATGAGTATGGGACTCAACCCCTGGGGTGATGAACCAGATACAGATTGCAATGCCACTATATTAATTCAATCTAATACTGATATCACAATTAATGGAAGTGATATTGATTTAGGTAGTTGGATAGGTGTGTTTTATACTAATTCCAGTGGAAATATGTCATTAGGTGGTGCTATTGATTGGAATGGTGAAGTAACGTCAATAGCTGCTTGGGGTTCTGAAGCAGGAATGAACAATGGTTTTGCTAGTAGTGAGGAATTTACTTTTGGTATAATTGATCCTTCTTCAGGAGAAACAATATATTCTACAGACGCTATATATTCATTTGGTGCAGATAATTATAGTTGTAATGGTTTATCAGGATTATCTAGTATAGCATTTACATCTGAAAATGTTATTGACAGTGCTTGTGCTGATGATGATGCGTCTATGACACCAATGGATTGTGCTACAGCAGTTGCAGTATTTGGTTGTGATGGTTCGTGGAATGGTATAACAATTTCAGAGGGTTGTCCAATAACTTGTGACACGTGTCCAGCAGACTGTGCTGATGACGATGCATCTGTTACACCAATGGATTGCGCAACAGCAGTTGTAGTATTTGGTTGTGATGGCTCATGGAACGGCATGACAATTTCAGAGAGTTGTCCAGTAACTTGTGATGCTTGTGGAGGTGATTCAGAAACAGTTATTGATATAAATTGGGATAATGAGCCAGATACAGACTGTAATGCCACTATATTAATACCAGCTGATGCTGATATTATAATTAATGGTGAATCGCCATCAATAGGTGATTTAATAGGTGTTTTTTACACTAATTCTAATGGTGGTTTATCTTTAGGTGGATATGCTGAATGGACTGGAGAAGTAACATCTATTGCTGCTTGGGGCTCAGAAGCTGGTTTAAATAATGGTTTTCAAGTAGGAGAAGAATATATATGGTATGTTTATGACAATGAAACAGGACAATCTATTCCAGCATCTGATATTGAAATGAGTTTTGGTGATAATAGTTATTCTTGTAATGGACTTTCTGGTTTAGCTTCATTATCTGCTTTTGGAACTATACCAGGATGTATGGATGACACAGCATTTAATTATAATGAAAATGCTGAAGAAGATGATGGCTCTTGTTGTTATATTGCTGGATGTACAGATTTTACAATGTTTAATTATGATGAAACAGCATGTTTTGATGATGGTTCATGTGTATTTGTTATGACAGGCTGTACGGATTCAGCGGCTTTTAATTTTGACCCCTTAGTTAATACAGATGATGGCTCATGTTGTTATATTGGGGGTTGTATGAATTCAGAAGCGTTTAACTATGATTCAAATGCTTGTTTTGATGATGACTCTTGTATTGATGTTGTAATTGGTTGTATTGAAGAAGGTGCATGCAATTATGATCCATTAGCTAATACAGAGGGAGATTGTGATTTTGGAACATGTGCTGGATGTATGGATTCAGCAGCATGTAATTATGATTCTAATGCTACTATTGATGATGGTTCCTGTCTAGAACTTGATGAATGTGGTGTTTGTGGTGGCAATGGTATTCCAGAAGGTTCGTGTGATTGTGATGGTAATATAGATTTAGGATGTGGTTGTGGAGAACCTGCTCCATCTGGTTGTGATAATATTTGTGGATCAATAGCAATAATTGACGATTGTGGAGTTTGTGATGGAGATAATAGTTCTTGTAGTGGATGTACAAATTCCAACGCATTCAATTACGACTTAACTGCAACAATAGATAATGGATCATGTGAACTTACTCCATTTGGCAATGAACCAGATACTGACTGTAACGCAACAATACTAATACCATCAGATGTAGATATTAGTATTGACGGCTCACCTATTTCCTTAGGTAGTTGGATTGGTGTATTTTACACTGATAATAATGGAACCTTAGCTTTTGGTGGTGGTGTTGAATGGACTGGAGAAGTAACATCTATTGCTGCTTGGGGTTCTGAGGCTAATGAAGATAATGGATTTCAAATCGGAGAAGAATATACATGGGGGGTTTATAATATAGATAATGAAGAGATATCTTTAGCAGGTAGTGTATCTATGAGTTTTGGTGACAACACCTATTCTTGTAATGGACTTTCAGGTTTATCATCTTTAGAAGCTGGTATTATACCTGGCTGTACAGATTTAGAAGCATTTAATTATAATGAAAATGCAGAGGAAGATGATGGCTCATGTTGTTATATTGGGGGTTGTATGAATTCAGAAGCGTTTAACTATGATTCAAATGCTTGTTTTGATGATGAATCTTGTATAGATGTTGTAATTGGTTGTATAGAAGAAGATGCATGTAATTATAATTCAATAGCAAATACAGCTGGAGATTGTGATTTTGAAACTTGTGCTGGCTGTATGGAAGAAGACGCATGTAATTACGATTCTAATGCTACATTACCAGCAGATTGTGATTTTGAAACTTGTGCTGGCTGTATGGAAGAAGACGCATGTAATTACGATTCTAATGCTACATTACCAGCAGA
>NZUB01000003.1 GCA_002696965.1 Flavobacteriales bacterium
ATTAGCGTCATAATTTGTATCAACACAATCTTGTGCAGTTACAACATTAAAGCAACAAAATACGATTGCTGCCAGAGAAAGTAATAATTTTTTCATCGGTAAAAAATATTAGTTAATAAATAATTAATTTTCATATATAAATAGTATAACAGAATTAAGACGTCCCCACATTAGGGCGTAACAGAGGTAAAAACTACATAAATACGACTAAAATGGGGGTCTAATTCTATTTATTCTTCGTACAATTTCGTAAATATTTTCGGTAATTCCAAGAATAATTAACTATTATTTGTTAATAAGTTGGACTTATTAGACTATAATTCAATTTGTAATTTAATTAATACAGATAAGCTCAAAAAAAAGATTAATTTTAAAAAAATGAAAAAAACTGCACTTATAATACTGGATGGTTGGGGACATGGTAAAAACGGGGCTAAAAATGCAATCCTCAATGCTAGTACTCCCTTTATAGATAGTCTTTATAAAAAATGTTTAAATTCCGAACTCATTACCCATGGTGAACATGTAGGACTACCTATTGGACAAATGGGAAATTCTGAAGTAGGACACCTGAACATAGGAGCTGGAAGAGTGGTACATCAAGATTTAGCCAAAATCAACCATGATATTAAAAATAATAGATTAAATGCTAACCCTAATTTATTAGAAGCTATCGGTAAAGCTAAAAACAAACCTATTCATATTATGGGTCTATTTTCTGATGGCGGAATTCACTCACATATCTCACACCTAAAAGCCTTATGCAACGTTATATCACAAAGCGATGTTTCACATATATATATACATGCATTCACTGACGGAAGAGACACTGATCCATATTCAGGAAAAAAATATATTGCAGAATTTTTAGAATTTATAAAAAATAAAAATATTTCAATTGTATCAGTAGTTGGGAGATATTATAGTATGGATCGAGACAAAAGATGGGAACGAACAGCTACAGCGTATCATATGCTAGTAAATGGTATTGGCACAAAAACAACTAACTTGATTCAAAGCATAGAGAAATCTTATACAGATAAAGTTAGTGACGAATTTATTTTACCACTTATAAAAGTAGACTCCAACAACCAACCTATAGCTACTATTAAAGAGCACGATGTAGTCATATGTTTTAACTTTAGGTCTGATAGGTGTAGACAAATTGTAAATGCTTTAACACAAATAGACATACCACAGTACAGAATCAATAGTTTAAATATAGACTTATACACTATGACTAACTATGACCAAACACTGAAAGAGATAAAAGTTTTATATGAAAAACAAAACTTAAAAAATACATTAGGAGAAGTGATTTCAAAACATGGGCTTACACAATTAAGAATTGCTGAAACTGAAAAATATCCACATGTAACCTTCTTTTTATCAGGGGGACAAGAACAAAAGTTTAAAAATGAATATAGAATATTAATTGAATCTCCAAAAGTAGCAACTTATGACTTACAACCCGAAATGAGTGCAGAAGAAGTTACAAATGCTTACATAAAAGAGATCCAAACTATCCAACCGGATTTTATTTGTCTTAATTACGCAAATCCAGACATGGTGGGCCACACAGGGAATTATCAAGCTGTAATAAAAGCATTAGAAAAGGTTGATTCATGCTTGGAAAAAGTAGTTCAAAAAAGTATAGAAGAAAATTATGCGTTGATAATAATTGCAGACCATGGAAATGCAGAAATGATGAAAAATGATGATGGCACTCCAAATACTGCACACACAACCAATAAAGTGCCCTGTTTTATATTAAATAGTAATTTAACAAGTATTAAAAATGGTCAATTATGTGACATTGCACCCACCATATTAAAAATAATGGGCATCCCCCCCCCAAATGAAATGTCAGGAACAAGCCTTATAAATTAATGAAATAATAAAACGCTTCCTGTTCGTTGACGACCTTTACTATTATTGTGAGGATTTCCAAATACTGATTCAGTAAAATTAGACACATTATAATTATCTGTGTTGTTAATTATATTGCTATATGTAAAAACATAATAATACACCCCCTCACTACATTTTTCTCCATATTTTTGAAAATGGGTCCCATCCCAGCATTCTGATTCAAAATTAGCACAAGGAGTATAGTCTGCAGACCTAAAAACAACCTCACCCCAACGATTAAATATTTCTAAACTAACTGGAGTAGACAAATCCCCAAAATCAACCCAAAAAACATCATTGTTACCATCACCATTTGGTGTGAAAGCAGTAGGCAAAATACACTCATCAACAGTGACAAGTATTTCATATGGAAATGGTTCATTTTGACATGAGTCTGTAATCTCTACTAGATATGTATACTCATAAGGAGTGTAAGGCGGTGATGTTGCAATTGTCTGACTAGCATCAGGCAGCCAATTATCATTGCTCCAAGGTAAATATGGAGCAGGTGAATTGGTAGGAACACCATCTAAATACCATTGAAAAGTAAATGGCGGCAAACCGCCTTCAAGAAGTAAACTTATTTCACTATTGTCACCATAACAAGCTGAAACTTCATTAGGAGGCCAAATAACTTCAAAATCGTCTACACTGAGACCCTCTAAATCAACTGAAGAACTCTCAGTATATCCACAATTATCTGTTACACTAAAAATAGCCTGATTAACACCTTCCTCTACATCCACAAAAATAGAATTTGCATTAGATGATTGTTCCATATATGTCCATGAATACTCATATGGTGGCACCCCCCCACTTACATCGGCACTTAAATCTAGTGACTGACCTAAACATACAGTTTCACTATTTGGCATATTAATTATCAAATCCGAATAATTGTTAATTGATACAGCTATTGGATCTTGAGGGGCACACAAAGTGGCAAAAGAAAATTCAAAAATAATTTCTTCTACACCTTCATTTAAAACATCCAGTAACGGTGTTATTTCTAATTCTAAAAAAGTATCTCCAGCTGGAATACTAACAAAATTATTAATTTCAACAATATCCATCCCATTAACAAAAGTTGGTGAACCTAATATGTTGAAATAAAAATCTGTGTCTTGAGAATACGGATAAGGCATTTCAAAATTTAAGAAACTAGAACCACAGCCCTCGTAAAGTTCTGAGGGATCAATAAAGTCATTAGAACTTAATGTTACTGTCGGTGTTAATTCTATTATACTATAATTAATATCTTGTGAAGCCGAATTAGCACATTGATCAACAACAGCAAAAGAATATAAACCAGGATCTAAATCTTCAGTTGATAATTCTAAATCAGATGATAGTAACTGGCCATCTAAATACCAACCATAATTTACATTTCCTAATCCACCAGAATAAAAACCTTCTAAAGCACCAACATCATTTTCACATAATACAAGTTCTTCATCGATGTCCACAATTAAATTCGGAGCATCATAGATTTGAACAGTAATCTGATTAGGCCATTCTGAACACTCATCAATAAAAGGAAAATTAAAAACAATACTTTCCACACCTTCTTCCTCTTCGTCAACAAGGATACTGAGAGGAACCGATACTGTTTCTTCTCCTGCTGGAATAATAACAGTATTTGATTCAATCAAATAATCTTCAGCACTTGCAGAACCAGTAATTTCAAATTCCAAAACAACATCTTCATCTTCTAAGGTCTGTGTATTAAACTGCAAAATGCTCTCAAAACAACCCTCTGGCAAGAATAGAGGATCTAACACATCATAAGAAACAATCTCTACATAAGGAGCCAGTTCAATAAATGAAACATTGACTTGATCACCATCTATGTTACCACATGCTTCTTCTACAACAAGCTGATATAAACCATCACCAGGCAATTCATTTAAAACCTCTTCATTAGAAATTACAACACCATTATAAAACCAAGTATAATTGTAAGGCGGAAAACCGCCAATTACTTGTGGTTCTAAAACAATACTTTGAAGATCTTCTTCACATATCACTATATCCTCAGCTTGATAATCACAAGGAATTTCTAATATAATTCGTCTCTCTATAAATGCTGGAGCATCATTCCAAAAACCAGGAGAATTAGAGTTCATTGAAAACACTTCAACTCCATTTTCACCAAAACCACCATTTGGTTCACCATCATTCCAGTTGGTGTATGTAACAGGGTCTCCATTAGTCCATGTAAAATTACCTTCATCGTTATAATCATTTAATCCAATCCAATAATTGTACGGTCCGCCAAGAGGGTTGTTAGTCATTGCAATATTATAAACAAAATCTTGTTCCTCTTCTGAGTTTATTGCAACTAAATTTCCTCCTAGATTATTACAAATAGTATTAGCATCTTGCCATGTTGCTGTTTCATAAGACATATAATATGCCATTCCATCTAAAATTCCCAAATAAATAAAGCCTTCTATGTCTTGGCATTCTTCTGTGTCAGCACCTAAAGAAACATTCAAAATTTCATCTTCAACAATTACATTAATTGACTCCTCAACTAACTGATTTAAACAATCATCCGTCACACTGAGAGTATAACTCGTTGACTCTACGGGAAACTGTTCAATTGTTAGTACTCCCTCCTCAGCTAAATCACCCGATTCAATAACCACACCCAATTCATCGTACCAAATATAATTATATGGTGGATAGCCCCCTTGAACAGATGCTTCAATCAATGCACTTCCGGTACAGTTAATGTTGATTTGATTAGGCATGTCAACAACAAGAAGATCCTGGTCAAGGATAATGATTTCTATAGTTTGTACTGTAGTCTCTTCACAAGCAACTGGGACACCAGAGATAGTAATATTTAATAATTCTTGACCTTCAGCAATATTGTCAAAAAAAACTTGTATCGGAAGTATAATTTGTTCCTCAAAAGCAGGAAGTGTAATCTCTGTTGGAAGTTCCTCGTAATCAATACCATATACAGCATCACCTGCATACTCTAAAGTTACATCTAAGTCCATACTTAAATCACCATCCCTATCAAACTGAATAGCCACCTCTCCACATCCCTCCAACACACCATTCTCAACATCTAAAACTAGACCTAGTTCAGTATTAGGCACAGTACTTATTTCAACTTCTGGACTAGCAAAACTATTAGCTTCTAAAAAAACCGCTGAATTCAAAATACCATCTGCACAATCAGCTATTGCTAATTTAATGTGATAAGTCTCACCACATATTAAGTTATTATATTCGGCTATCAAAGGAGTTGTAAAACCTGTCAGTCCTTGGACTGTAAATTCTGGACTTGAAGGTTGATTAACACCCTGCCAACCAGCACCGATATAATCATTATCAACCCAAAAAACATTATAACTTTCCCAGTTTGGATCAAGAGAAGAACAATCTCCAAAATCCTCATTTGGGTCTCCATTATTCACTGTATTGATTGCTACTGGTGTGGTGGTATAAACACCTGTGTTTATCGTAAGCCATTCAGCATAATCTACTGCCCCCTCAGGTTCTGGCACTAAAGCAAGATTAATACCATTATTCGTATATGGACCTGTTATACCTGGGCCGCTAAGAAAAAAACCAAAGATATCATTGAAACCAGAACAAGTAAAACTTGTGTATTCCATTGATCCAAAAACATAATTAAAAGCCATACTTTCTGATTCAGCTACAAAATCGAATTCTAAAATCGTCACATTATTAACCGAAAAACCTGTCATGCCTAATTCTGACAAAGCAATTTCAAGATCAACATCGCCCGTTATTCCAGGCCCAGCACCGATTCCAGTAGTTACAAAATCTATACCTCCAGTGGACATAATAACACCCTCATCAAAACCAATATTGGCATTATTACCATCAAAATAACCAATGTTAGCATCTCCATTTTGCCAAACCCAATTAGATGTCTCAATACCATCTCCAAGTAATATATTATTGACTATGTTCTCTGGATTATCAAATGGTGGATTATTTGTCACAGCTATTTGAGCGTCTACCAAGTATCCAAAACCAATTGAAAAGCAGATGCAAAAACAAATTATATAACTTCTGAGTTTCATATTATTTAATTATAGATACTCTTCCCTTTTCTACTTTTTCACCTAAACCTGAATTACTCATAAACACCTTATACATATAAACGTCCTGAGGCACTTCATCACCATTTTGATAAGTTCCATCCCAACCCTCATTTGGGTCCTTGGTAGTAAAAAGTTGCTTACCCCATCTGTCAAATATCAAAAGTTCAAAATCATCTTGCCCAACAACACTAACATTGAAATAATCATTTATTCCATCGCCATTTGGAGAAAAAACATTAGGTGAATAGAACAATAAACTTGCAGAAATATTAATTATTTGTGTTGAACTATTTTGACAATCTAAATCATCTGAAGCGGTTAAAGTAACATAATAGTCTCCTTCTTGTGTATAGACATGTATTGGCTCATAGTCCGAGGACATAATTCCATCTCCAAAATCCCAATTATAGTTGGTGAAAAATCCGGATGAAAGTTGTGTGAATTGATAACCCTCCGTGGTTTCTTCAAAAGTAAACTGTGGTGGTGGTGGAATTGATGGTTCAACCATGGCTTCAACAGCTAAACTAGTGTTGCCACACAAATCACCTATTTCCACAGAATAAGATGTTGCAACATCATCAACTATAACATTAATACTTGGTGTTGTCTCTCCATTGGACCACAAAAATGTATATTGACTCAAATCATCTAGGTCTGTCACACCGTTTGAAAATAAGTCTTCTACAACTATCTCAAGCTCTTGGCCCACACATCCAGCAACATCAGGCACTGTAAAAGTAGGTGGAGTATATGATGGTGTTTCAATAAAAATAGAAAATATAGTTTGATTATTATTACATTCATCAACCACCATTACATCATACGTGTTGTTTTGTATTGGTGAAACTGTTGCTATATTATTAACGTAGTATTCATCAACATCTAAATTTAACCATTCATAACTATAAGTTGATGAGCCCGAGACTTGAACATCTAATACTATCTCATCATCTGGACAAAACTGTGAGCCTATAATATTAATTTGAGCTGTTGGTGGTACTGTAGATTCCAATTCTACAGGAATAGAAAAATTATATATTTCTTCTGTACAATTATCAATAATTTGTAAATCTACATTTTGAATTTCTCCATTGTCTAAATCAAATATATAATCGAAGGTATCACAGTCACAAGGATCACCAGGCCACACATAAGTGTAATTACCAGATCCCCCAAAGATAATTGGAATGATACTAATAGTCTCTTCATCACATGCGTAATAATTTGGCACAGTGATTTCAATTGGAGCATATTCAATAACATCAACACTAAAGTTTGTTATTATTTCTTGATCTTGACAATCGTCATAAACAATTAATTGATAATCAGAAGCTGATTCCGAATTAACTAAAATAGAGTTTTCTGAACTAACTTGTATACCGTCAGCATCATACCACTCAAAATTATACTCACCACTTTCACCGATATAACCACCTGAAATATCAAAAGGCTCTAATAATACCTCATCACCAATACATTCAATAACAGGTGGATTCCCTGGATCTACAACAATATCAATCTGATCATAAAGATTAAAAAATATTTCTGAAACTGCTAAATTGGCTTGCTCACACAAACCATCAATAGAGTTAATTATAATATTTAAAGTTTCAAAATTTTCACTAATATTATCATAATCAGCTTCTATATCTAAATACATAACGTTTTGACCTGCTGGTATTGTAATACATTGAGATATTTGTCCTTCATTATTAATACACTCATCTAATTGATTTCCTCCGTTATAAGTAATATTGTAATCTGTACCATATTCAGCAATTCCATCAAATATAACTTCTAATTGTATATCATAATTCGCATTTTGCAATGCCGTAAATTCAAGTTGAGCAGCTGCACACCCCTCATAAATAGCAAGAGGATCATCAAATAAATCAGGACCATTAATATTAGGTATTGGATCAACTGTAACTGAGGGGCTAATAAAACTACCTGCTTCTAAAAAAACAGCAGAATTCCATCCTCCGTCACTTGCATCTGCAATAGCAAGTTTTATATGATATGTTTCGCCACACTCCAAACCATTATAAACAGCTTTTAAGGGCGTTGTAAATCCAGTTATGCCAGGCGAAACCCAAGTCTGAGTACTAGCAACTGTAAATTCCGGATCTTGAGGTTCATTTACACCTTGCCATCCTGCACCTATGTACTCATTATCAACCCAGAAAATATTGTAACTTTCAAAATCTGGATCAATATTGTTACAATCTGGATCATCAATTAAATCTCCCGCATTAATTGTGTTGACTGCTACAGGTGTGGTTGTATAAATACCTGTATTTACTGCCAGCCAATCATCATAATCAACAGCTCCTTCTGGTTCAGGTACATAAGCTAAATTAATTGCATTGTTACTATAAGGACCTGCAATTCCTGGACCACTTAAAAAAAACCCAAAGATATCATTGTAACTCGAACATGTAAAAGATGTATATTCCGCAGAGGAAAAAATATAATTAAATTCTACACTCTCAGAATTTGCAACAAAATCAAATTCCAATACAGTTACATTAAATACAGGCCAATCTAAATTAATTGCATTCAAAGCTAGTTCTAGATCAGGATCACCTTGAACACCAGAGCCTCCCTGCCATGCACCCACACTACAATCAGGAACAGGTAAACATATTCCCCCGGTGGACAAAACAATTCCTGCATCAAAACCAAGATTAGCTGCAAATCCATCAAAATATCCAATACCACTTGCAAAACCAGTGGAAGAAAAGTTGGAAGTAGTTAACCCATCATCACACAATATATCATTAACTAAATATTCTTCCGTATTCATAGGAGCATTATTTGTTACAGCAAGTTGGCCAAACATGACAGACTGAATCATAACAAAGAATATAAATAAACATCTCATAAACATACTTCTTCGTTTTTTAATACTGTTAATAAATCTAGGTGCGTTAAAATAATATATAGACTATAAAATACTAAATTTACATTATATAAAACAAATTTATATAGCTTTATCAAAAAAAAAAATAATGAACACACAACAATATATAGAGGAAAATAAGGATAGATTTTTAAAAGAATTGTTTGATTTACTGAGTCAGCCATCAATAAGTGCAGATCCTAAATACTCCGAAAATGTTTTTCAAACTGCTGAAATGCTTAAAAATAATTTTAAAAAAATCGGGCTTGAAAACACTCAGCTATTTCAAACTAAAGGCTTCCCTATTGTCTATGGAGAAAAAATGCATAATCCAAACTTGCCTACCATACTAATATATGGCCACTATGATGTGCAACCTCCTGATCCTTTAGATTTATGGGAATCTGAACCATTTAGTCCAGAAATTAGAAATGGAAAAATATATGCAAGAGGAGCTTGTGATGATAAAGGACAGTTTTTTATGCATGTAAAAGCGGTTGAAGCCATGATTGCAACAAATGAACTACCTTGCAATGTTAAATTTATGATTGAAGGGGAAGAAGAAGTTGGTTCAGAAAACTTAGAAACATTTGTTAAAAAAAATAGAGACTTACTTCACGCGGATATTATCTTAATTTCTGATACGGGAATTATAGCAAATGACACACCATCTATAACAACTGGACTAAGAGGCTTGAGTTATGTTGAGGTCGAAATAACGGGTCCTAACAGAGATTTACACTCTGGTTTATATGGTGGTGCTGTTGCAAATCCTATAAATATTCTTTGTAATATGATTGCTTCTTTACATGATGAAGACAATAAAATTACTATACCCGGTTTTTATGATCAAGTAGAAGTTTTATCAGATTCTGAAAGAGATGATTTGGCCAAAGCACCTTTTAATCTAGATCATTATAAAAAAGAACTTGATATTGATGATGTATATGGAGAAAATGGCTTCAGTACAATGGAAAGAAACTCTATTAGACCAACTTTAGATGTTAATGGTATATGGGGGGGATATACGGGAGAAGGTGCTAAAACAGTAATAGCCTCAAAAGCTTATGCTAAAATATCTATGAGATTAGTACCCCATCAAAAATCAAATAATATTACTAATTTGTTTAAAAAACATTTTGAATCTATAGCCCCAAAAGGAACAAAAGTCAAAGTTACACCTCATCATGGAGGAGAAGCATATGTGTCTCCAATAAACGAAAAAGGATATCTTGCAGCAAGCAAAGCTATGGAAGAGACATTTGGAAAAAAACCAATTCCTGTTAGAAGTGGTGGCAGCATACCCATTGTAGCTCTGTTTGAAAGTGAACTTAAGTTAAAATCAATTTTAATGGGATTTGGATTAGATTCTGATGCTATTCATTCACCAAATGAACATTATGGATTATTTAACTTTTATAAGGGGATTGAAACCATTCCGTTGTTTTTTAAATATTTTTCTAAGGAAACATAAATCCAACCTTAATAATCGGCTAACATTTAACCTAAGAGAAACATCAAATTAAACACACCAAGATTATCAATCCGGAATTCAATTAATGCAAGATAAAATCTTTGAGATACATGGGTTCAAAATATGCAATATCTGCAAATTCTTTTTTATTATAACTATTTTCTGCCAACAAGCCTAAATAACTTGATGAAGGATAAAAGCCATCTAAAAAACAGGCATTTTGATGATTAATAGCATTTTTTAATTTATACAATCCAGGGCCAAAAAAACATATTTTATTTTTTTTTAAAATATCTGAAAATAAAGTTTTTTTAACTTCACATGCAAAAGGTGCAACAACTTCTCTTCCGCTGAATTCATATATAGAAGCATATACCTCACCCTGCCTCGAATCCAATGTAGAACAAAAGTAACTGCTTTCATCAATATCATAATCATTTCCTTGATTGACTAAACCCCAACACATAGACTGCAATGTCGATACTAATATTATTTCTTTATTTAAAGCAACTCCTAAGCCTTTAACTGCTGAGGCTCCAATCCTAAGACCTGTATATGAACCAGGCCCCACACTAAAGGCAAATGCGTCAATTTGCAACAATGAAATTTTAGCATCAAAAATTAAATCCTCAATTAAAGTGTGTAGTTGTTCACCATGACAATAACTCTCTTCACATTTTTCTTTTTTAAACTTCACAACGCCATCTTCAGAAATTGCAACAGAACAATTTTTAGAACTAGTTTCCACACATAAGATTAATGCCATAATTTCTTTACATTTTTGTTTGTTGTTTTTCTTTAAAATAAATGCGGATTAAAGCATAAACAAGCAAGATGTAAGGGAAAAGCATTAAATATAAAATACCTGTATTCAGACCATTAGCAATACTAGAACCACCATTATGACTTGATTCTGCTACTGCTCTACACATGGAACATTGTGCATACGATACAACATGACATAATATAAAAGTTATAATAAAAAATATCCGATTATAAATCATTGCTTTGTTATCTCATAGTTATCTTTAAAGTTTGTAATACTTAGTCTTTGTATTTCTCCTACTAAAAGTTTAATATCACTATATAATGTTCCATCATATACAAATTTTGTGTTTTTCTTTTTGTCTATTCCTGTCCTTAAATAGCCCTTGTCATCAATAATGGTTATACTGGGTGAGTGAAAAACACCTCCAGGAGATAAGCTGTCTTGACCTACAGATAATGAAAACCCTGACTTTACAAGATCATAAATTTCCTGTTGACTACCTGTTAAAAACTCCCAATTTGACAAGTCAATATTCATTGAACTTGCATATTCCTTTAATTTTTTTGGTGTGTCATTTACTGGATCAACACTAATAGAGAGAATTTTAAAATTATTTATTTCGTATTTATTAATCTTATTTTGTAATTCAATTAAGTTTAATGTTGTTGTTGGACAGATTGTCGGGCAAGATGTAAAGAAAAAATTTACTATATAATTAACACCTAATAAATCCTTATTAGTAATTATCTCTTCATCTTGATTTATTAATTTAAATGTAGGAACTTTTAAACTATCCACGAGCTCAATGACATCCCCTACCGAATCTAAATCCAAATTGGTGTTCTCAATATAACCAAGAGTTAATATATTATGAGTAGACTTTTCAACAATCTGGACAATAATATAAGGAAAAATTAGAATTGAAAATAATACCAGCCATTTTTTAATTGATGTCATAAAATATAATATAATTTATCCAATTGCACCATGAAAAGAAGCTTCAACTAAAAGTATAAATAATAAGTATGGTATCAATACAAACATAGGAGCAATAATTGAAATTTTAAGTGATCTTTTTTCATCACCTAAATGCATGAAAGTCATAACAATATAATAGGCCTTAAGCAAAGTAAGAAATATAAATGTATGGTTTAAAAGAGAGACCCCTATTATCAAGTTATCTGTTAAAAAATCTGGCTTAAAAATACCTAAAAAAACCTCTATTGTGGTTAATACAAAAAGTATCCAAAAAACTATCCAAATTTTCCTTGTAGAATTTCCTTCTGCCATATTATTTTTTTTAAACTAAATAGAAAAATGTAAAAACAAATACCCAAACAAGATCAACAAAGTGCCAATATAAACCAACTTTCTCAACCATTTCATAGTGCCCCCTTTTTTCATATGTATTTCTCAATACATTTATAAATATAACTACTAAGATCACAACTCCTGAAAAAACATGAAATCCGTGAAATCCAGTTATAAAAAAGAAAAAATTAGCAAATAAAGGATGACCATATTCATTGTAAATTAAATTAGCTCCATGTATTTCTTGTGCTGAAGCAATAAAGCTAGCGGCAACCTCTCCTGTTAAAACCTCACCATGTCTAATAATTTCACTAGTAGTACCTGAAACAAAATGAGCTATAGATCCATCTGCACCTCTTAAAGCCCCTTCGTAAGTACCGTGAATAAAATGGTACCATTCCCATGCTTGAGAACCTAAGAATATTAACCCCCCTATTATAGTTAAACCTAGCCAAATTATAACACCTTTTTTATTCATTTTATGCCCATGGTGTACAGCTAGTACCATGGTAACAGAACTCATAATTAATATAAATGTCATTAGAGCAACAAAAAACATCGGATATTCACCATGAATAAATGGGAAATGATTAAATACTTCATCCGCAATAGGCCATGCATCTGCATGAACAAATCTTTGAAATCCATATGCACCTAAAAAAGCTGAAAAAGTTAATGCATCAGTCATTAAAAAAAACCACATCATTAATTTTCCATAGCTAGCAATCATCGGTCTAGCTCCACCTCCCCATAGATTATTTTTAGTTACTGTATTTTCCATTATTGAATTATTTGAAAAAATCAAACACAAATTTAATTAATTAATCAAAATATAAAATGTAATTATTAATTAATTATGGTTAAAAATAAAAATAAATAGATCCAAACAGCCGTTAAAAAATGCCAAAACCTAATACCTAATTTTAAACCCTGATAACTTAATTTATTGTATTTTTTCTTAATTGAATTAAGATATATTATAACCAATGCAATCACGCCACCCAAAACATGAAAAAAATGTGTTAATGTTAACACATAGATATAAGAGGAAGAAACATTGTTACCAGATAAAAACTTATTTTCCAATACCAGTGACCTCCAACCTAAAATTTGAAAAACAAAAAACAATAAACCAAAAATTATAGCTAATAACAAAGAACGAGGTATCATTTGCACATTATCTGCCTTACAATTTTTTAATGCAAAATGAGCAAAAAAACTACTTACTAATATCAACATAGTACTTATATAAAACATTATAGATAATTGTATATCATCCCACTTACTATCTAATGCTCCTTTGGAAACAATATAAGCACTTGTTAAACCCGCAAATAACATAACAACACTAAACATAGCAATCATGAGCAAATTCTCATGCGCTCTGTTGATTTTTTGATTAGAATTATGAATTACCATAGATTAAATAAATTTATCTATTATATAAATTATTTGCAACACAGGCAAATAAATTAAACTACAAATCATTAATTTTTTTGCATCAACTACTGATTTTGTTTTTAATAAGATTAAAGCTTTTTGTAAAAAAAATAATCCTAGTAAAAAAATAGATATTGCTCCAACTATAGATAAATCTATTGAAGACTCTATTAAAAGATAATCTAACAATATCGGAGAAATTGAAATTGGAATTAGCCAAAAAGTGTAAAAAACAATTTGAAATGCTGACTGATGGTCTCTGTAGCCAGAGGGTAATAGTTGTATATTAGCTTTTTTATAATCTTTATAACGTATCCAAGCAATTGACCAAAAATGTGGAAATTGCCATAAAAATTGAATAGCAAATAAAATACCCGTTTCTAAACTAAATTGATTTGAAACAGCTACCCAGCCAAGCATAAAAGGCATTGCTCCCGGAAAAGCTCCAATGAAACCCGAAATTGGAGTATTTGTTTTTAAAGGTGTATAACCCACAACATAAATTAAACATGATAATGCTCCAAAAAAAGCACATCTAAAATTAATCATTGAAAGAATAAAAATTCCTGAGAAACCTAAAATTAAAGAAAAAATAAAAGCAGAATTTAAAGTTATTTTTTTTGTAGGTAATGGCCTGTTTTTTGTTCTGTCCATTAAAGAATCTACATTCACTTCATAAACCTGATTTAATCCATTTGAAGAACCAACTAAAAACATACCTCCCAACATTAGCTTGAATAGTATTTGTATATCCAAATACTCTGATGCCAAAATATATCCGGCTAATGAAGAGAATAAAACTGTAGCAGATAATCTAGGCTTTAATAATTCAATATAATTTAACACAAGAAGAAAATTTAAAATAATTTATATAACGGAACGTCCTTTAAGTTCCTCCCAGTCTTTTTCTGGTCTAACTGAAAGATTGGTTTCCCATGCTCCCTTTAGTGTGTTTAATTCAATGTTTAATTTTTTAGCAAAATTTATAATAGCCTGTATATCTTTAGGAAAACAACTTCCTCCAAAACCCATCTTGCCATCTGGACCTGGAACAGATAAGTGAGAATGACCTATTCGACCATCTCGGACAAAACCCTCTATAGAAGTTTCCCAATCGGCGCCAACTTTATCACTAATCAATTTCATTTCATTTAAAAACGAGACTTTGGTAGCAAAAAAACAATTATTCATATACTTTATAAGCTCTGCTGTTTCAAAATTTGTTTC